>NZ_JAGHZN010000016.1:0-82113 GCF_017746735.1 Roseofilum sp. Guam
TCTCGATTCTATTCTAGCTTCCAATCCTAGGGAGGTCGTCATTTCCTCCCAGGAGTTCATTGAGTCTGGCGTTTTCCTTCTTCAGGAAGAGAATGGTTTCTTCTGCTTGCTGTAGCTTCTGTTTAAGTTCAGCAATTTCAGCTTCTTTGGAGATAGGAGTCATGAGCAAATCAATTTCAGCATCAGCAGTTAGGTGTTCATTGTACCTATCATTCATGTCTCCAGAGTGTCCCAGGGAAAGTGCGCGTTGGTCGCGCGTTAAGCCAGAGAGTTTGCCATGATGGTTAGCCAAGTGCCGTAAGGCATGAGTTTGGGTGAACCCTTCCCCTACTTGGTCAACATACCTATCTAATTGACCCCGCATAGCATCAGAGTACAATCCTTTCAGATTGTCTGGTTTAGTATCAGGGCTTGGGGATTTATCGGGGAATTTTACGTTAGCATCTTTAATCCCCAGCATTTCAACCAAATTAGGGTAATTGGGATGCACCATCGGTCGGGCGATTCTATTAGAAGTCTTCACTGTAATATAGTGACGCTTTCCACTGGTATCAGTCACCCAAAATCCATCACCAATAATGACAATATTTTCATCATTGGTTGGGTCATAGAGTGCCTTAATTACACGGTTGCCACGTTTGACAGGTTTATCAAGATTCTGAATGGCTTTGAATTCAGAGCAACGGAAACCGTAAAGTAGGTTAAAGCAAATAGCCTTGAACCATGACCGACGGGATTCAATGTTATTTCGTTGAGCTTTGGTCAATTCATAGCCATTGAGTCCTAAAACTCTAGCCCTAAAATCTAGGAAAGTTTCAAGGTCAATGACTTGCTGTTTGGTCTTTTCAACTACTCGGATAGTTCCAAAATGCTTGGAAACTTTAGCTAATTCTCCATCAAGTTGGGTATCTCTTAAAAGTTTCAGAACACCGGTATAAGCATTCCTGAAACCTTTGGAACACAAGGTTTGATTACCAGAGATGGATTTAATCAACTGTCCCCAGTTTTGAATGACTTCAGAGATGATATTTTCTCCAGTTAGCCTAAGTTCTAAGTTGAGCTTGGCGTAATGCTTTCCATAGGTTAAATGGTAGTTTGCTAGAGTGTTGGTTTTTAATTTCTCCTCACTCCTATCCCTACCACATTTGTCATAGCCATTGATGTAATTGTTCTTCACAATCTCAATGGCATCGCCGATGGTAATGATGTCATTCTCAAGAGAAACAGCTCCCTTGATTTCCACTTCATACCATGACAAAAATTCAGACTCTGTTTCAATTTCTTTGAGTTTGTCAAAGACTGCTAGGGCTTTCGCTAAGGCGTTGATGCACCCATCGCGAGTGAAGTCCTCGTTACACGAATTGTTAACCGTTGCTGGTTTGGTAGCTGTTTTGAACCGGAGATACAGTCGGTTACCGCTACTGAATCCGAATACCCTTGGGAGTTGACTTCTGAGAAGCCTTGAGGTAAGCCCTCACTAGCTCATGGTCTACCAATTTGGATACTTCGATAGAGTTAGAGTGAAAATACTCATCAACCAGACTCCGCGCCTGTCTTATATAGGTGTCCATGTTCAACACATTTTCAACACATTTTCAAGGTTCAGTGTGTTGAATGTATGTCGGACAAGAGTTACAGCCACTCCGATCAGGTGAGTGGCTGATTAGGACTTGGGTTCGAGACCCGTCAGTCCCGCTTTAAGTTCTCGATTGTTCGATAGGGCGATCGCCCCTGTCTTGCTGTTCAGCAGGCCTGAAATTCCTCTTTTATTCTTCTAAGGGGGAAGGAGGGTTAAGCAACTGCTCATCACGACGGATGCGAATTTGGTCTAAGCGCGGCCCTTCCGCTTTAATGACGGTAAACTCTAGAGTCTCATAATTGAGGACTTCTCCCACATTCGGGATTTTTTGTAGTTGGGTAATCACAAATCCCCCCAAAGTTTGATAATCATCATCAAGGGGTAAATCCAAATTCAGCATATCGTTGGCTTCTTCAATATCTAATTGCGCTTGCACCAGATAGGTTTGTTCATCGAGCTGTTGGATGAGAGGTTCTTGACCATTATCTGGTTCTTCCGTATCGCCGATAATTTCGGCTACGATATCCTGAATGGTAATTAATCCCGCTGTTCCGCCAAACTCATCAACAACAATGACCATCGCTTGGTGCGATCGCTGCATCAATCGCAATAATTCCAACACTGGAGTATTTTCTTGCACAAATCGTGCCGGACGTACCCAGGCTTGAATCGCCGTTTCTGGGGATAAATCTCCCTTTGCTAAAGGGCCCGCTAATTGTTTAAAGTTAACAATCCCCCGAATATCATCTAGGGAATCCGCCATTACCGGATAGCGAGAATGCCCTGTTTTTGCCACTTCATCAAGCAAATCTTGAAACATGGCATCATAGGAAATACTCTCAATGCTGGTGCGGGGAATCATTACATTTTCAGCCACTACTTCCCCAAATTCAAAGACATTATTGAGCAGTTCCCGCTCAGAAGCCTGTAAACCAATGGACTCAGTAGACGTACTGATAATGAGTTGTAACTCTTCTGGGGTAACACGGGTGTGCCAGGTTTGGGCAGAGTAGCGAACCCCCACCAAACCCAAGAGAAACCGGGTAGAGCGATTGAGTATGCAAACAAAGGGATTAAAAAAGCGGGCGATCGCCCAACTGGGTGGGCCTAAAACCCTAGCCAATTGCTCTGAATATAATAGGGCAACGGATTTCGGGCATAATTCCCCTAACACGATCTGCAAGTAAGCAATGATAATAAACGCTAGGGGAATAGAGAGGGAATGGGTTAAGCTTTGTCGGAGAGATGGAGAAAGGGGAGAATTCGAGAGCGCCTCTTGCAAAATTGTTGCCATCGTATTTTCCCCTATCCACCCTAGAGCTAAACTGGATAGGGTAATACCCAATTGGGTGGTTGAGAGGAGACGCTCTAGATTAGTGTGTAACTTTTGTACCGTTTGGGCAGGTACATCACCAGTAGAAACCAATTGTTGAATCCGCGATCGCCTCACGGAGACAATGGAAAACTCAGCCGTTACAAAAAAGGCATTAATCGCAATTAATAAGAAAACGGATAAGAGTCGAATGGAACCATCGGCAAAGGTTAATGCAGCCAGATGAAAGGGTATTCCCATAAATGGAGTGAACGGAATCTCTGTGTCCATTTAGCGAACAACTGGAATACCAGAAACTTGAAGATATAACTCTTCATCGGGATAATCGGTGAGCTTCATAGACAAGTGTTGAGCATCTGCCAACAGAGCCACCGGTACACTCACTTTACCGGAAAACTCTTTATGATTGGGGGGAACTTGGGATGGTAAACCCGAGGTTGTTGCCGTTAAAGAGCGCCCCCGATTGTCTGTAATATTCAAGAGACTATAAAGAAAGCGCACCATCTGGGGACTATCATTGCGAATTTTCACATCCAGTTCTAAATTATCCTGTTGTTGATAGGCAGCCGAGATTTCTAGGGTAACGCCTCGATCTTGAGTGGCGATCGGAAAACCGGGTAAACTGAGAGTCGGTTCCTTAGGTTCGGCGATCGCCTGCTGAGAAGAGTCTGGAGTGGGTTGGAAACTCTGTTCTTGTGACTCATTCGCCTCTTCACCCTCAATATAAGTATCCACTCGTTTTAAGATCTCCTCTTCCTCCAAAATTGGGACTGAAGTTTTACCCGTCGTTCCCGGTTGACGATTGACCATCGTGCTGGTGGGGCTAGAGTCCGGCTGAGTAATTCCCTTGAGCGCTTCGCGACCAATATTAAACCCTAGCGCCGCACTAATAATCCCCGCACCAAACATCATCGACAATAAAATTAACGTTAGCGCAACTGTAGAATTTAATCTCATCTTTGTCTACCTAGGTGTTCTCTGTATTTAGTCTATTCAGTCAGGATACTAATCATCCGATTAGTGTAAGCTAACTTGGGTAAAGTAACACAGACTTCTGCCCATTCCCTATTTTCTCGTTCTTCCAACCTTGTGCTAAGATAATGCATAAGATTGAGGTTGACACCAGAAGTACGTTCACTCCCTAAGTTTACTCTGAGTCTATCAATCTCTAGCGCCCTTGGCCGATTGGGGAGGCAGCGAACTCATAATTCGCCTTCAGACTGGTTCGATTCCAGTAGGGCGCAGCGAAACCCGACCTTAACTCACGAAGAGTTTAGAGTCGGGTTTCTTTGTTGATTGACCTTAGATTCCCTACAGAATGACTGCACCTTGTAAAGTTAAAAGAGCTGAGGTTCGGGAGCAGGAGGCGGTGGTGCTGGAGGTAAGGGAGCTACCGGAGGAGGAGAAAAAGGCACAAAGGGAGTAGGAGCAGGAGGGATCGGATTAGATTCTATGGACACACTGGGAGAAACCACTAAGTTTTGATCGAAGGGGTTATATAAATCTTGAGTGCGAACAATAGGCGTGCTGGTATTTTGCACTTGGGTAATATTTTTGTAGAGGATATGAACCAGTTGGGCACTCCGGCGAGTATTATGCTCGGAGAATCGAGGTAGGCCTAAAAAGTTTTGGACTTGACCAGTCAACGATCGCTGATAAAAGTAGTCTCCACCATTGCTATAGTAAGCTGCATCAAAGAGTTCGGGAATCGATTGGTAGACCACGGCTTGATCGGGTAGTACCGGATTCGGATCGGCATTAAACTGGGCATTCGCTTTAGATGCTAGGGTAAATACCCCAAGGGAAGCCAGTAGACCAAGGGAAATGAGAGTTTTGAGTCGAGTTAGCATGTGTACTACTCCTCACGATTTTTAGACAATCATAGCCGATCATCAGCGGTTAAACCCCTGGTTTAGCAGACAATAAAGAGGCCGCTAACCAAGGACTCAATAATAAAATCAGGAACATGCGGGTCATTTGCATCGCCACCACTAAGCCCACATTGCCACCAATTTCGATTACCGTGGCGGTTATTGCACTAATGCCTCCTGGGGTTGTGCCTAAAATAGCGGTTAAGGTGTCGATATGGGTCAATTGATGAAATTCATAGCCAATGCCTAGACAAACGGCAATTAAGATCATCACTAAACCCAATTGAATGACGACTGATTTCACCAGAGTTTGAGCAACTTGGCGATCGAATTTGAGACCGATGGATAATCCAAAGAGCAACAAACTGGCAGCAAAAATGGGATCGGGAACATGGAGGGGATAGGGAAGTATCCAGAAGGTCATTAAGCCTAGGAAAAAGGGGCCAAGAAAGACGGCGGCCGGCAATTTTATCCCCCTTCCTATGAAGAGACCGAAAACACCACAGACGGCTAAAATACCAAGGTTGAGAATCGGGGGAAGGGTTGCTGATGAGGTAGACATCTCCGGCAGAATCACGGGTTGACTGATCGTTTCGCCAGACGAGAAGGTGACAAGGGACGGTACAATCACAGATACCATGAGAATGCGTAGGTATTGCAGAAAGGCAACGGCGATCGCATCTCCTCCTAAATCTTCACTGAGGGCAACTAACGTTGGCCCTGCTCCCGGAATGCATCCTAAAAAACCTGTTGCTTTGTCTATTCCAGCCCAACGACTGAGAAGATAACCATTCAATACACTCAATATCCCTGTAATAGTTATACAGCCGAGCAGAGGCAGGGCATATTCTTTAGCTAAAACCAGGGTATCAAAGGAGAAACGGGTGGCCGTCGTCAGGGCAATAATCCCTTGACCGACAATGGAGAAAATCGGGGGGAGCGGTTGTGCTTCTCCTTTAAAAAGGGCATATATGAGACCAAAAATCATGGGGCCAACAAGCCAAGATACAGGAATATGGAGCTGGCTTAACACGACGGCGGTAAGAGAGGCGATCGCCACTAAACCAATATAAGATAAGCTATTTTTGAGCTTATGCTGAAGCATTTCCTCTGAGGAGAGCTGTTCTGGCTGATTGGGTTTGGGAACATCGACCATATCATTGAGGTTCATCAAAATTACTCTAGTCTCTTTCCTTGTACCAAATTTCGTAAAATATTGATAACGACTGGAGCAAAGGGTTCTAGTTTACTCTGTTGGGCCAGTTTGTTAATCACCCGTTCTAATATTTCTCCACTCTCTATTTGTAACGTCTTTGGATTGCCATATTGGTTCTAGATCAAGATACAGTAGTTTCTGCTATTTTTTTAGTCTTAACCCTCAATTTATCAATGATATCTTAACGCTGCCTTAAACTCGATCGGAAATAATAATGCTGTTTTTTCGTTAGATGATCGTGGTATTCGCATCGGCGGACTCTTTTCAGGATTAGATCATTCACTGAATGATCCAGATAATATATTTTATGCGATCGCTGATCGCGGCCCCAACGATCGCATCACTGTTTGCAATGAAAAACGCCGTACTTTTCCCGTGCCTGATTATACGCCAGTGATCTAAAAACTTTCCAGCAATAATGGACGGCTGGAATTCCTGGATGCAATTCCTATCCGCAACCAAGATGGAGAGCCAATCACGGGATTGCCGAATAACAGTAATGATGAAATTCCTTATGATTTTAGCGCCCAAGTCCGGTTAAATTTAAATCCCAATGGATTGGATACGGAAGGGATTACGCGATCGCCAGATGGCACATTTTGGCTCTGCGACGAATACAGCCCCAGTGTAGCCCATATCGCTGCCAATGGAACGATGGTGAGACGATTGGTTCCTGAAGGGGTATCCCTAAATGCCGCTACTGATGTGCGGCAAGTGTTACCAGCAATTTACACCAATCGCAGATTAAATCGAGGGTTTGAGGGTCTCGATCTTAATTTAACCGGCGATCGTCTATTTATCGCTCAACAACAAGGAGAAAAGCCGCCCACAGCGAAGCTAAAGGGCGGGGCTTGAAACCCAATTTTTGGGTCAAAGGAGTGAGTTTTCCTTCATCCTTGAACTTCCTGTAGTCGATAATTGGGTACAACAACATCAAGGGATTGAAGGCAGCGATAATGCTAGGCATCACTGGCGTAACCGCATGATCGGCTATGAAGGAGAACCCCGTAGCATCTTGATTATCGATGACCGTTGGGAGAATCGAGCCGTAGTCTCCAACCTCCTTGAACCCCTAGCTTTTGAGACCATTGAAGCAGAAAACGGAGAAGAAGGATTAAAACTCCTGCGGGAAAAACAGCCAGATTTAGTAATTACTGACCTCGCCATGCCTGTGATGGATGGTTTTGAGTTGATTAAACACATTCGTGCTGCTGAGGACTTGCACCATTATCAGATTGTAGTCTCCTCTGCATCTGTAGCCCAAGTAGATCAACAAAACGCGCTTCATGGAGGCGGAGATCGCTTCTTAGCCAAACCCGTTGATGCCAATACTCTCTTTGCCATAGTCTCGGAGTGTCTGGATTTACAATGGCTTTATGAAGAAAGAGAAGAAACTCAATCAGACGAAAACGAAGAAAGAATACAAGAGGATGATATGCTTGTTCCTCCAGTCAAAGACCTCAAAGCCTTGCTGATGGTTGTTCACCAAGCAGATACCAATGAAATCTGCCATGAAATTGGAACGTGGGATAGCCGCTATCAAGAGTTCGCTGTTCCTATCTTCGCACTTGCCGAAGAGTTTAAAATAGAAGAAATTGAGGAGTTTTTGCAACAGTATTTAGACTGAGAGAACGTTAACCAAGAGAATAATTATGTCAAATAAAGGACAAATTTTAGCGGTTGATGATACCCCCGCCAATCTAAAAGTCATTAGCGAAACCTTACACAATGCGGGATACACTGTTGCCACAGCTCTTGATGGCGATCGCGCTCTTAAACGCTTGCAACACTATCAGCCTGATTTAATTCTTCTTGATATCCAAATGCCTGGTATCGATGGTTTTGAAACTTGTCGCCGTCTCAAAGCAGATCCCCAAACCCAACATATCCCTGTTATTTTTATTACTGCACTGTCTGATGCTATCAATAAGGTTAAAGGATTGGAAATGGGGGGCGTTGACTATATCACAAAACCTTTCGATCATACCGAACTTTTAGCTCGCATTAAAGTTCACATCAATCTTAAAAAAACACAACTGCAATTAATTCAAGAATCAAAACTCTCGACCTTAGGCGAATTAGTGGCAGGAATTGCCCATGAAGTCAACAATCCCATTACATTTATCCATAGCAATCTTCAACATGCTGCTCAATATCATCGAGATATATTGTATCTTCTGGAATTATACGAAACTGAATATCAAAATTCATCTTCTTTGATTAAAGATTGGCAAGAAAATATTGATTTACCCTTCCTAAAACAAGATTATTTCGATTTATTGGAATCGATGCAAGTTGGAACCGAACGGATTAAAGGGATTGTGCTTTCTTTACGTTCATTTGCTAAACTCGACGAATCAGAATGGAAACAAGCGGATCTTCATGAGGGTTTGAACAATACGTTAATATTATTATCTCATCGCTTGCAGGCTAATTCCCATCGTAAAGCAATTACAATCAGCAAAGACTATGGAGAATTGCCTTTTATTTATTGCAATCTAGCTCAATTGAATCAGGTTTTTATGAATGTATTGGTCAATGCTATCGAAGCGATTGATGCCAAACATAGGAGTGAAAAAGAGTATTCAAAGGAATATCTAGATTCTCCTAAAATCAGTCTCCATACTGAAATAAACACAAGCAATAAAGAGCCATTTATTTGCATTAAAATTAAAGATAATGGAGTGGGCATTTCTCCTCAAATTAAGCGCCGAATATTTGAGCAATTTTTCACCACTAAATCCACAGGAAAAGGGACGGGATTAGGGTTGGCAATTGCCCGTCAAATTGTAACAGAAAAACAGGGTGGAACTATAACTTGTTCTTCAGAATTAGGACAGGGCACAGAATTGATAATTTCTCTTCCTTTGAAAAATATCAAGTCCGACTCAATAAATATCGCCTAAAACCCTTCAAGCCTGGTCAGCGCCACAACATGGCGCGATCGTCAATTTGGGGAATCAAGGGTTAATCCTCTGTCAACTCGAAAGCCCCCATACTCCTCTTCCTGAAACATCAAAAATGAGACAAGAGATTAAACTATGAAAAGACGTGATGTCTTGCGCTGGGGAACATTAGCTGCGTTGGGATGGAGTGCTACTTCTGCATTGAAAGCCTGCCGCCGTTTGTCCCAATCTTCTCTCCTTCAATTATCCCTCGAAGAGACGCGCGGTTTGGAATCGGCAGGTGTCATCGGAACCGATGCCTATTACTTTCTCAAAGATGTCGGAAAAACCTTTTCCGGCACAACTCTACGATTGATTATAGAAGATGTCCCTGCTACAAAAGCCGCGAGGGAATTAATGCAAGATGAATTTACTACCCTAACGGGAATCGACGTGCAATGGGATATATTACCCCTCGATCGCGTTCTGGGACGAATCGAGCAAGACATAGCTAGAGAAGCGGGAACCTACGACATCATGTATTGGGATCAAGCTTGGATCGGTCGTTTTGTCAATATTGGGGTCAATCCCAAAGAATTGCTGGAAAACAGTGAGCTGCGATATCCCAACTATGATTTTGAGGATTTTTTCCCGTCTTTGGTGGCTAATGTTGCATCTTATCAAGGAAACTTGGCTGCAATTCCCTACGACATCCCTATTTTTATTATGTTCTACCGCCCGGATGTTTTGGAAGAATTGGGGTTATCTGTTCCAACGACAATGATAGACTACTTGGCGACGATCAAAGCGATTAGCGAAGCCAAAGCGCCTCAAATCTATGGAACGCTAGGACAGTGGAAAGTAGGGCATTACAGCTTGCATTGTAGTATGACGGCTTGGTTATGGGCCCATGGTGGATCGATTTATTATGCAGATGGAACTCCCGCTATTAACGACGATCGGGCGATCGCCGGAATCGAATACATGCTCGCTCAACGACCCTATGCTCCTCCGGCTGCAACAACCTGGGATTGGTATGGGGAAGCAGAAGCCTTTCGCCAAGGTCGCGCCGCTATCATGATTTCTTGGGGAGAATGGTTTCCATGGTTTGAAAGCTCATCTGGCTCCCCAATATCGGGAAGAGTAGCAGTGGCTCCTTGTCCCCAAGAAGTTACCCTGCGTCCTGCCAGCGAATGCGGCTTTGGCGAAGTTCCGGGTATTAGCCATCAAGGAGGGAGTAGCCTGGCACTCTCTCGTTATAGCAAAAACCAAGAGGCAGCATGGGTATTTCTACAATGGCTCACCAGTCCTGATGTCATTACCCGCACGGCGATTCTGAGTCAAACCAACAGCGTTCGCCGCAGCACCTACAATGATCCTCGACTACAACTTGGGTTTGGAGCTAACCCCCAGGTGACTAATTATTTTGATGTCACTCTGGATGCCATTGAAAATCGTATGGGAACGGAACCTCACCTTCCCAATTGGATCGATCTGGGTTTCAATCGCTTTCCCATAGAACTGGGAAAATTAATGACCGACCAACAAAGCATTAAAACAACTGTGTGCAACATGGCAGAAGCTGCTGCTCGAGCAACGGAAGCCCTTTAAAATAGCGCTTCACGCTGGGGAGTGGGGAGTGGGTAATGAGGAAAGACCCAACTCCTGACTTCCGATTCCCGATTCCCTAGCGCGTAGCGCTTGAATTGAAAATCATGAAAGCTCTCTCTCTCGAACATTTCTTTAATCACTACAGTTTGCGCCATCAACTGTTAGGCGTGTTTTGCTTTATTGCTCTAACTCCCCTGGCAGGATTTGCTTGGTGGAATTACCACACTACACGGACAGACTTGATTGAATCTGCCAATCAATCCCTTAATACTGCTGCGTCCCAAACGGTAGTTATTCTTGATGTATTGATGCGCACTAATTTAACCGCTATTGCTACGGAAGCGCAACAAGAAACTTTTGCTACTTATTTGAGTACACCCAATTCTATCCTGAAAGAGCAAGCTCTGAACAGCTTAAATATCTTGATGGCGAAAGATAAAGTCTTTTTAGTGTCCTATGCTCTGCTCGATACCAATGGCCAGAACCTCCTTGATACTTACTCCCTTCAGACCGGACAAGATGAATCGGATCGCGATTATTTCCAAATTGCTCTCGAAACGGGAGAACCGATGGCTTCCAACATCGAATTTTCTGAGGTTGATGGCCAACCTTACCTCTATTTCAGCCAGTCTATCCGCGATCGCCAAACGGGAGAAGTAATGGGTGTCCTACGCAGTCAGTACAGCGCGGCTAAACTTCAACATCTCATACTCGAACATGAGAATTTAGCGGGTTCTCTTTCGTTTGCTCTCTTACTCGATAACCACAATTTGCGCTTGGCCCAAGGCTATCGCGATGATGGTGGCTTGCCTCAAGAACTGCGCTTTCAGTTCCTTGCCCCTCCCGAATCGGAAACGATTCAGGAGCTACAGGCCATGTATCGCTTGCCTTCATCCCTACCTACCGATCTCGCAACTCAACTGACACAATTTGACGAATTTTCTGCTAATTTTAACCCCGATCGCCCCTACTTCACGACCATTCTTTCCCAAGAAAAGAATATAGAATATGCTGGAGCGATCGCACTGAGCCAAATCCAACCGTGGAAAGTTGCTTATTTGCGCCCAAAATCCGTTTTCCTCCAACCGATAAACACTCAAACCCGCAATAACCTCATTCTCGCCTTGGGAACGACCCTTGCCGCTATTGGGGTAGGATTTGGTATGGCCAATGTAATTTCGTCTCCTATTCGACGATTGACGGCGATCGCCAAGCAAATCACCGATGGCAATTTAAACGCTCATGCCGACATTGTATCGGACAATGAAATTGGCGAATTAGCTCGCACGTTCAATACTATGACTGCACAACTGCGTTCTTCCATTGATACTCTCGAACAACGAGTACGAGAGCGAACCTTGGAATTGCAAGTGGCCAAAGAAGAAGCCGATTCAGCCAATCACGCCAAGAGCGAATTCCTGGCCAACATCAGCCACGAACTTCGCACGCCTCTAAATGGCATTCTTGGCTACGCTCAAATTTTGTCCTACACCGAACTCCCTACGCAACAACAACGGGATGGAGTGAATATCATTCATCAATGTGGCACTCATTTGCTCAGTCTGATTAATGATGTTTTAGACCTCTCTAAAATTGAAGCTCGCAAACTGGAGTTAGTCCCTAAACCTCTTCATCTCCCTTCCTTTTTACAAAACCTGGCG
This sequence comes from Roseofilum sp. Guam, assembly GCF_017746735.1. NCBI lineage: Bacteria > Bacillati > Cyanobacteriota > Cyanophyceae > Desertifilales > Desertifilaceae > Roseofilum > Roseofilum sp. Guam. The sequence continues at coordinate 12,157 of NZ_JAGHZN010000016.1, forward strand.
CAGATGTGCCAAATTCGCGCTCAACTGAAAGGACTTGAATTTATCTATCAAACCAGTTCCCGTCTCCCAGAGAGCGTATCCATCGACGACAAGCGACTGCGACAAGTCTTGCTTAATCTGCTTGGGAATGCCATCAAATTTACTGAGCGCGGTTCGGTGAGGCTATTGGTGGATGTGGTGGAGTTGTCCGAAACCAAAGCAACCCTACTGCTTCAAGTAAGGGATACAGGGGTAGGGATCGCCCTAGAAGATAGGACGAAACTGTTTGAAGCGTTCGAGCAGGTTGGCGATGTCCAGAAAAAAGCGGAAGGAACTGGACTGGGCCTAGCCATTTCTGAACGCATTGTCCATCTTATGGGAGGACAAATCAAGGTCAAAAGTGAACTTGGCCAAGGCAGTGAATTTTCCTTCACCCTTGATCTTCCCTTAGTTGATAATTGGGTACAAACCTACCGAGGGATTGAAAGCAACCCTCGCATTATTGGCTACAAAGGAGAACCCCGTAGCATCCTGATTATCGATGACCATTGGGAGAATCGAGCTGTCCTTTCTAACCTCCTCAATCCCCTCGGCTTCACAACTCTTGAGGCAGAAAATGGAGAACAAGGGTTAAAAATGCTGCGGGAGCAACAATTAGATTTAGTAATCACTGACCTTGCCATGTCCGTGATGGATGGTTTTAAATTGCTCCAACACATTCGCACTACGGAGGACTTGAAACACTACAAGATTGTTGTTTCTTCGGCATCTGTTACCCAGGCTGACGAGCAAAAGGCCCTGGATGGGGGTGGCGATCTCTTCTTAGCCAAACCCATCAATGTAAAGGATCTCTTTGCCACACTCTCGGAATGTTTGCATTTAGAATGGCTATACGAAGAGCAAGAAGAATCAAACTTTTCACCAAAAAGTAGCAGACGACGGGCAGAAAGGGGAAATATACTTATTCCTCCTCCCGAAGACCTCAAGGTATTAATCGATCTTGCTCTCACCGCCGATCTATTCAGCATCTGCGATCGACTGGAAAGGTTGGATAGCTGCTATCAAGAGTTTGCTGCTCCTCTTCTTGAACTGACCAAAGAGTTTAAAATCGAACAAGTTGAGACGTTATTAAAACAATACCTAGATCAACCAAAAGAATGAACATCAGAAAATATGCACCAGAATCTTTATCTACATTGACGTTCAAATTTATGCATAAACAAAACTATATTCGCACTCTCATGTTTTCTCGAATTCGCATTCTTTTAATCATAGTCTTTGGTTTATCTGGTATTTTTTTTATGGAGCTTGCCAAAGCAAGACAAACCATAAAGGTCGGGTTCACAGATAACCCTCCTGGTGTTTTTTTGGATGAGAGTGGAGTCCCTAAAGGATTATTTGTCGATTTATTAGAAGAAATTGCCAGACGAGAGAAATGGGATATTGAATATATACATGAAGATTGGAAAATCTTAATCAAAAAGTTAGAGAATGATGAGATTAACTTACTGGCTTCTATTTCTTATTCAGAAAAACGAGACCAAATTTTTGATTTTGTTCATGAACCTGTAGCTGTTAAGTGGGGGACGGTTTATGTCGCACCGAATAGCGATATAAAAATTTTACCTGATTTAGACCGAAAGCGAGTTGCCGCAGTTTCAGGAAGTATCCACAATCGTAATTTCAAGGCAATGACTCGTGATTTTGGGATTCAACCTGAAGTAATTGATGTAGCAGAAGCACCAACAGTTTTAGAATTAGTAGAAAGTGGAGAAGTAGATGCTGGGGTTATTAATAGCACGTTCGGATATCTTGAAGAAGAAAAGTATCGAATTGAAAGAACTGCTATCGTTTTTCATCCAACTCGCTCGACGTTTGCTACTCCAGAAAATAAATATGCTGATCTTCGTGAAACGATTGATGGTTATCTCAAGCAATGGAAAGAAGATCGACAATCTATTTATTATGAGTCTTATAATAATTGGTATGGAGGCAAAGAATTAGTCAAGGAAACTATTCCTAAATGGTTGATTTTTGTAGCCATGGGAGGAACGACAGGTGTTATCGTTATTTTCTGTTGGAATCAAACCCTCACGCGGGAGATTGAACAGCGCAAAGTCTTAGAAGCTGAATTGCAAGCGGCAAAAGAAAAAGCAGAAGTTGCTAATCAAGCCAAAAGTGCTTTTATTGCTAACATGAGCCACGAATTGCGAACTCCCCTCAATGGTATCCTTGGCTATGCCCAAATCTTAGAGCGATCTCGTGTTTTACCCCCGAGAGAAAAAAAGCAGGTGGATGTTATTTATCAATGTGGTTATCATCTGCTAACTTTAATTAATGATATTCTCGATCTGGCAAAAATCGAAGCTCGAAAACTGGAAATATTGCCGGTTCCTGTCCATTTCCCTGCTTTACTCCAAAGTGTTGTAGAAATGTGCAAAATCAAAGCTGAACAAAAAGGTCTTGATTTTATTTATCAACCCAGTACCCGCTTGCCAGATGGCATTTCTATTGATCAAAAACGTCTGCGTCAGGTTCTGATTAATTTGCTCGGTAATGCCATTAAGTTTACTGATTCGGGTACTGTTACCCTGCGAATCGATGTATTGCAACAATCTGAGACAGATACTAAGCTTTTCTTTCAAGTCACGGATACTGGAGTCGGTATCACTGAAGGGGATCTGGCTAAACTGTTTGAAGAATTTGAACAGGTCGGCGATCGCCAAAAACAATCAGAAGGCACTGGACTCGGACTCGCCATCTCTCAGCGTATTGTGAATCTGATGGGGGGAACCATTGAAGTGAAAAGTCAACTGGGTCAAGGCAGTGAATTCTCTTTTGTTATTGATGTCCCCAGAATAGAGGATTGGGCACAAAAACAGAGGGAAATTCACCAGAGCGATAATGCTGGACATCGCTGGTGTGATAATGCTGGACATCACTGGCGCGATCGCATTATCAGCTATGCAGGAGAACATCGGACTATCCTGATTGTCGATGACCGTTGGGAAAATCGCGCTGTGGTGTCCAACCTCATCGAACCCCTGGGATTTGAAACCCTTGAGGCAGAAAATGGAGAAGAAGGGTTAAAACTCCTGCGGGAAGAGCAACCCGATTTATTGATTACTGACCTTGTCATGCCTGTAATGGATGGCTTTGAATTGCTCAAACGCATTCGGGCTGCCGAGGACTTACGGCATTATAAGATCGTTGTCTCCTCTGCATCTGTCACCCCAGCCGACCAACAAAAAGCCCTTGATGAAGGTGGCGATCGCTTCTTAGCCAAACCTGTCGATGCTCAGGATCTCTTGGTAGTACTCTCGGAATGTCTGAATTTAGAATGGCTTTACAACGAGCAAGAAAAATCAGAAATATTGTCAAGAAACCAACAAGGGGTACAAACGGGAGATATACTTATTCCTCCCCCTGAGGACCTCAAAATATTAATCGATCTTGCTCTCAAAGCCGATCTATTCAGTATCTGCGATCGACTGGAAAAATTGGATAGCTCCTATCAAGAGTTTGTTGCTCCTCTTCTCGAACTTGCCGAAGAGTTTAAAATAGAAGAAATTGAGACTTTATTGCAACAATATTTATCACAAGATGTGATTTAGGTGCATGGTAGCTTTACACCCGCTTTTAGGATAGTTGCTATAGCCGTAAAAGGGAGAGTTAGGAAATGTTCTATTGCCATTCGTTCCTATTCTCTATTTTGTTAAACTTTAATTATGATGAAAACAAAGAACACGAGTATTTATGCTTAAAAGCTATCCTGATAAAGCAAGCGCGAAACCCGGTTTTTTATTTTTGCAAGGAATATTATTCTTCTTCATCTTCACTTTTGTTCTACCTGGTTGTCAATCCCAACCCGAAGAACCCATTGCCCAAGAATCGGCGACAACCCATAGTGATGGAACGGGGATTGTCACGGGAGATACCTCCGATATGAAAATTGCCCTATCCATGTCCTTTTTGGATCGTTCAACCTATCGAACAACCAGTGTAGAAGCCTTTGAAAAAGCCGCTCGCCAAGCGAAAAAGCAAGGATTGCTTGCTGAGTATGTTGTTTTGGATGCAGAGCGAAGCACTGAGAAACAAATCAAACAGGTTCAACAATTGGTTGACGAGGGATACAATGCCATTGTGATGGAAGCCGCTTCAGTAACCGCACTCAACCCTGCTGTGAGATCGGCTTGCGAAGCAGGGGTGATTATCATTGGTGCGGGAAATACCCTCAGCGAACCCTGTGCTTACAATATCACCAATGTATGGAATGATTACGGTGCCCTGCAAGCCACCTATCTCGGCAACCGACTCAAACAAGGGAATCTCTTAGAAGTTCGAGGACTCAAAGGAGCCAGCGCGGATAGTGATATTAGCGCTTCTCTGCGTGCCGGTTTAATGACCTTCCCTGACCTCAACATTGTGGCTTCCGTTTACGGTAGTTGGACTCAAGAAATTGCTCGAGAGGAAGTTGAAAAAGTTCTTCCTTCTCTTCCCTCTATTGATGCTGTGGTCACTCAGGGGGGAGATGGCTATGGTGTTGCCCAAGCCTTTGCTGCCACCGATCGCCCCCTGCCCATTATTCTCATGGGCAATCGTTATAAAGAATTAAAATGGTGGCAAGAACAGCGAGATGCCAATGGATATCAAACCGTTTCCGCAGCAGGAACCCCAGGAGCAACTGGTGCAGCCGTGTGGATCGCCCAACAAATTTCAGCCGGCAAGGAAGTCCCTAAATTTCTAGAACTCCCACTTTTGATCGTCGATGAAACGACATTAGATGCTTGGTTAGCCGTTACCCCGGAAAATCGAGTTGCGGATGCAGAATACACCCTCGAGTGGATAGTCAAATTAATTGATGCACACATTGCTGGAGATCCTCTACCGCCCAATCCCATTCCTGAGATGGTACCTGAATCTTAAACAGGCAATAATCCTTGCAGGTAAAGTACGATGGGTTCATTTGCCAATAACTGAAATAATGAACCCTACCCTCATTCTCTAGATTAATGCTCGATCCTACAGCAAAATCAAGGCCAATGCTTTCTCGTCGCTTTCTCGGATCGTTGAGCAATCGACTCTTGGTCACTTTGGTTGCTATCGGTTTTATTTCTTTAACGACCCTGGTTGGGGTGGTAATTTGGCAGATGCGACGCATTCTAACTCAGCAAACGGGGGAATCATTCCAAGCTTTAGCAATATCGAGCAGTCAGCGTTTAGTGGGAGAATTAGCGAGGGAAGTCGAACTTTTAACCAATTTATCCGAAGACGGCTCATTCTTTTTTGGAGAATTTACTGGCAAGAATGAGTTAAGCGATCGTGAACGAGCCAAAAGATTGCAAGACCAAGAGATGGCTTGGATGAATGACGATGAAGACTTGCAAGTGGTCATTTGGGGTCATCCCGTAAAAACCTATCTTGACCGTTTTATTCGCAAATTTCCCGCCCATACTCAGATCGTCTATCTCGATCGCTTCGGCAGTTTAGTGACATTTGGCGGCGTATTACCCAAGAATTTTTACTATGGGGACCAAGACTGGTGGCATCCAATCTGGAATGATGGAAAAAGCAAGTTCTCTACTCGTCAATTAGCGGTTGAACCCGGCCAGTCCGAAACTCTGGTTGAAATTATGATTCCCGTTCGTCTGCTGAATACCCAATCGGCAGTAGGAATTTTAAAGGCACACTTTCGTATTAACAGTCTTGATATTTTTCAAGATTTCTCGGCTCTTAATGAAGTTGGCGTACTCAGCATTGTCGATCGCGAAGGGATAATCGTTCATAGCTCCCAACCCGAACGTGTCGGCTCTCAACTTCCCTTAGCAACCCGCGATCGCCTGGCCAATACCTCCATTGGTTGGTGTCGCGATCGCGATCGGGAGGGGGAAGATACTATTTTCGGTTATGCCCAGTTAAACCCAAATCCGAAACAGGCCTATTTGGAAGATTTAGGTTGGACGCTCGTCGTTCAAAAATCTACAGACAAAGCCTTAGCAACAGTCAGCTATCTCTCTTTGGTCGCAATTTTGGGAGCTACGGGTGTTCTGATTGTGGTTCTTCTGGCCAGTCATTGGATTGCCAAACAGTTTACCCGCCCCATTGAAGAACTGACGCAAACTGCTTCAGCCATGGCGGCTGGCGATCTGCAATGCCAAGCTAAGATTACCGGTACTGATGAGTTCCGAGCATTGGGCCGCGCCTTTAACAGTATGACGGCCCAACTGCGCCAATCTATTTGCACCCTAGAAGAGCGCGTACAAACTCGCACCGCCGAACTGGAAATGGCCAAAGAACAAGCGGAGGTTGCCAACCACGCGAAAAGTGAATTTTTAGCCAATATGAGTCATGAATTACGCACTCCTCTCAATGCTATTCTCGGCTATGCACAAATCTTGACCTACTCTCGGGCTTTAGAAACGCCAGAACAAAAGCAAGTGAATGTGATTTATCAATCCGGTCAGCATTTACTGACGTTGATTAACGATATTCTCGATCTGGCCAAAATCGAGGCTCGCAAACTGGAAATCTTGCCGTGTCCTCTCCATTTGCCCACGTTACTTCAAAGTGTGGTGGAAATGTGCAAGATTAAGGCCCAACAAAAAGGTATTGATTTTATTTATCAACCTAGTAACCGTTTGCCCAATTGTATTGCTACGGATGAAAAGCGCCTGCGTCAAGTCCTAATTAACTTGCTCGGTAACGCGATTAAGTTTACTGACTGGGGAACTGTCACCTTGCACATCGATGTGCTATCAGAGTCTGAGAAAGAAGTCCAACTTTTTTTTCAAGTTATTGATACCGGGGTAGGTATTGCCAAGGAGCATCTTGCCCAGCTCTTTGAAGCCTTTGAACAAGTCGGCGATCGCCAAAAGAAATCGGAAGGTACGGGACTAGGACTAGCCATATCTCAGCGTATTGTCCATCTCATGGGCGGAACGATTGAAGTCAAAAGTAAACTCGGTCAAGGGAGTGAATTTTCCTTTGTCATTCACTTAGCCAAAGTTGATGACTGGGAGCAATCCCTAGAGAAAATGCAACAGAACCGAATTATTGGTTATGTCGGTCAACGTCTTACTCTCCTTATCGTTGATGACCGTTGGGAAAATCGAGCAGTGCTGGTCAATCTTCTTGAACCGCTGGGCTTTAAGACGATTGAGGCGGAAAATGGTGAAGAAGGGTTAGAAAAATTGCGAAAATGGCAAGCCGATTTTCTGATTACCGATTTAGCCATGCCTGTAATGGATGGTTTCCAACTGATTGACGCGATTCGCCATAGTCAGGATTTGAAAGAGATGAAAATTCTGGTCTCCTCAGCATCGGTATCGGGAAAAGACCAACAGCGATCAATTGATGCTGGTGGCGATTGCTTTTTACCCAAACCGGTTAACGCTCAAGAACTCTATGCGATCGTCTCAGACTGTTTAAATTTAGAATGGATTTATGAAGGTTTAGAATTAACTGAGACAAGCAAGTCTAAACGTTCAGAAGTTGAGGAAAATGTTATTGTGCCTCCTCCAGAATACCTTAAAGAATTACTCGAGTTGGCTCACCAAGCAGATATAGATAGTATTTGGCAGGAAATTCACACTTGGGAGGGCCAATATCAACAATTTGCCACGTTGATTATCGATTTTGCCGATGAATTCAAGGTTGAAGAAATTGAAGCTCTATTGCAACAACATTTAGAACGACTCTGATAAGATACATTCATAACTGTTTTTAGCGATCGCTAGAACAGCCAAAAGTTTTTCCAGTCTATTATTTTCTCCCCCTATCCCCCCATTACAGAGCAACGTGCTGTATCAGTCTTGAATCTCAGGCTCAACTTCAGGTGTTCCCTTCAAGGCTTTGAGCTGGGTTTCGAGTTGTTCGATGCGCTCTAGCAACCGTTCATTGGTTTCTTGCAGTTGTTTGTGCTGACTGCTTAAATAAGGGTCGCTCTCCCACCAGTTAATACCAATTTCTTTGGCTTTATCGACAGAAGAAATTAAGAGGCGAATGCGAACATTGAGTAATTCCGTTGAACCGACGGAAACAGAGATATCACCAGCAATGACAACCCCTTTATCTAGCACTCTTTCGAGGACATCAGCGAGGGTTGAACTTTGGCTTGAGGTTAGGGGACGGGAGTTGGCAGGCACGGGGATTGGGGAATAGGGGACGCAGGGAAAACACGGAGACAAGGGGACGCAGAGATCGGATTTATTTTTTAATTTTATCTTACGATCGCCCCATGAATTACTGAGCGATATATTTGCGCTCCTCATTGAGTCGAATTTTGCCTTGTTCCATTAAATGGCGCAAAATGTTGACGGTTTCTACTCGGTTTAATCCAACTGCACTTTCGATATCTGATAATTTGGCTCCTTGGCTTTGGTGTAAGAAGGTGTAAACTTTTTGTGCAGGTTGAGGCGCTTCGGGAGCAGCAGACGCAGGAGTGGGAGAAGGGGGGAGAGCGTTTTGAGGCTCAAAAAGGTTTTTCAACACCAAGTAAGCGGCTGAAAGGTCTAAGTCGGTACGGGAGAGCAGGATATCTTCACAGACTTCCTGAAAGGGTTCTTGGTTGATAGCGATCGCAATTTGATGTTCGTGGCAAATCTTAGCAATCATCAATCCCGATCGCAAACCCATAGTTTTCTGAGTTCCCGTCTTCTGCTGAAATTCCATCACAATATTGACGATGGTTTGGGCTTCTTCCTGGGTAATGCCAATTTTTTCCACTAAAATAGCCGTCTGGGTTTCGGCTTCGGGATCGGGCATATTTAAGGTTACCAGACGGTCTAAAAGCGCATCTTGGGTGGCATGAACCCCGCAGTATTCTTCTGGGTTACTGGTAAAAATAGCGCGAAATTGGGGATGAACTCGAATATATTCGGAGCGACTGTTATTCGGAGGCAGAACCAGCAATTTTTCTTCTAAAGTCGATAACAGTACATTATTGACCTCTGGACGGGAGCGATTAAATTCATCGTAAACCAGGGTAAACCCTTCTTTAGCCGCTAGAGTTAACCGAGAATCTACCCAATTTTTCCGGAGTTCATCTTCGAGTTTTATGACACTGTGGATATAGTTGTCAACCACTTTTTTACGGGTATATCCGGATTGGTTGCCAATCAGATCGGAGGTTTTGAGTTCATCGTCGCCAAAAATGAGCATAATGGGGCGACTCAATAAATCTGCTAAGTGTAAGGCGAGAGTCGTTTTTCCCGTTCCTGCGGGGCCGCGCAAATGCACAGAAAACCCAGACTGAAGATAGCGCAGAGCGCGGTTCGTCAGTCGCTCAATGGTGGGCGTATTGACAAAGCCCTTAGAACGGGCATTGAGTAAAGTAGGCATAGGGAGTTACGTTAGAGTACGGAGTACAGGCGATCGCGCTGAGTCACCATGCCTTTTTTGATCAGCGATCTCAAAGTATCGACTGCTTGTACACGGTTAATCCCTAGGGCTTCTTCTATCACCGTTAATCGCGATGCGGGAGCCTTGCGTAGGAAATTATAAACTTGTTCTTCTTCCGTAGAAAGATAGTTTACATTTTTTTTATCCGCTTTTTGCAGTACCTGTTCTGGGGTTGGGGGAGGGGTTGTTATGGGAACCGGTTTGGGAAGAGCGACGGCTGGTTTAGGCGTTGCTCTTTTGGCGATCGAAATCGATCGCTTGGATCTAAAAATGGGTTTAGGTTTAATGGCTGGTGCTGGCACTGCCACCGGTGGATCACCCCAAACCGCTTGGTAGAGATTTTGGCGATACGCTTGTAAGCTCTGGATAAACTCATCAAGTTCCCCTTGCAGGACTTGGTAGCTCTCCTGCTGTTGTTGACGATTGTCCTGTAGCGTTTTTTTCACCTCTGTTTTGCGGGTCTGAATCTCAGCTATCCGCTCCTGACGCTTTTGCTCGAGGTGTTGGCGATAGCTGTCCATTTGCAGATGAAGATCTTCGATAAACTCAGCGAGATCTTCCTGAAGGTCTCCGTAGCGCTGTTGACGACTCTGGCGAGCTGTCTTCAACAAGTTTCGGGTTTCAGTTTGCAAACGCTCCATCGTTTCTTGGAGGGTAGTGGCGATCTGATCGCTCATCAAGAACCGTTCTGTGGTGCAAGTTTCCAAAAAGTCTTCGATCGAGTCCTGCAAATCCTGGGTGTAGGTTTGCCGGGCGGTCTGTTGCTGTTGCCCCTGGAAACGTCGAGCTGCTTCAGCTTGAGCTAAGGTTGTCCGAAATTGCCGCAGTTGGTTTTGGAGTTGTGCTGTTGCTGCTTGACGCTGGTCATTTAGGGTTTTAATCTGAGTTTGCACTGCCTCCGATCGCCAGCGTGTTTCGGTTTGGCGTTGTTCTCTTTGCGATCGCCACTCATCTTTAAGCGCCATAGTCTTTTGATCCCCTCCCCTAGAGAGCTTCGTTATCAGACCGCCGTTCTAAAACTCAGAGGAAATAGAAATCCGTTTCTATTTCCTCTAAGGGTAGACCTACCTCTCGAAAGCCAGTTTAATCCCGAATCTTAAACGGCTGGGACAGCAGCTTGAGCCGTTAGACCCACTGCTTCAGCATATTTGAGGTAAGTTTCAACCGAAGCAATAACTACCCGCGCTTCAATGGCCAGCAGTTCAATTCCTACTAAGGAGACCCGAACCCAAGCATCAACGACAATCCCTTTATCAAGGATGCGATCGACTACTTCTCCGAGACTCGATGAAGAGTTTACTTTTTCAACAGCCATAATTAATCCTCCCCTATTTGAATTGGGCGATGGTTCCGAGAGCCAAGCTTGTACCGCTTAGGTAAAAGTGTTCTTGATGGATCACCAATGACCTGAATTAGGCTCAATAGTTATTTATTTTATCGGACAATGGAGGAATATCTGTGAAAATTCTCCTACACTTTACTTAAATTCATTATTTGTATTGCTAGAGTGCCTTTTCCCTCCTGCCTATTGCTATTCGTGCGAAGCACTATATGTCAGAATGAACTCACATCCTCCGACCCCAGCAAACCCAGAAACAAGCTCCATGGAACGGCTGCTTAACCAACGATATCAATTTATTAAAACCCTTGGCTCCAACCAGCTGGGTCAAACTCACCTGGTTGGCGATACCCATCTTCCTGGCCATCCTCGATGTGTCGTCAAGCAATTAAAGCTTCCTGGTAATAATCCCAAAACCTTAGAATTCAGTTTAATTTTACTCAATAAGAAGGCAGAAGCCCTCAAAAGTCTTGGGACTCATCCCCAAATCCCTAAACTGCTCGATTCTTTTGAAGAGGGCCAAAGTTTTTATCTAGTGGAAGAGTTTATTGTTGGCACTTCTTTGCGCGATCAATTGGAATCTCAGCCCCAATGGACAGAAGCTCAAGTGATCGGCTTGCTGGAAGAAGTGTTACAAATCTTATCTTTTGTCCATAGTCGTGGATTGATTCATCGCTCCATTAAACCCTCCAATTTAATTCGCCGTAAATCAAACGATCGCATGGTGCTAACCGGATTTGGTATTTTTAAGGAGATTGGTACTCAAGTGATGCGCTCTCAACAACAACTGTTGAAAGCTCAAAGAAATGGTTCAGTGGTTTATGTGTCCCCAGAACAAGACCAAGGACAAGCCCATTTTAATAGCGATCTCTATTCGTTAGGTATAATTGGTATTCAATTACTCAGTGGTCAAAGTATTTTAGAATTGTCGACATTGAGGAGTAAAGCAACCCAAGATTGGCAGGATAGGGTTAAAGCGAATCCAGACTTGATCTCTATTCTTAATAAAATGGTAGCTCCGGACACAAAAGAACGCTATCAATTAGCCACCAGTATCTTAGAGGATTTGGCTAATTTGCAACCGGGTAAGGTGAGTGCGCCTTTAGTGCGCTCTGAAATCCCTCCATTGGTTCCCCAAGGACAACCCCAGGAACCTAAAGTTGATTATGAGGAGGTAACTTCCGTGACTCCCGTGAATCCGTTCCAGGCAAAGCGTTATTTATTACCCTTAAGTGTAGTCTTAGGCAGTTTGATTTTGCTGGGAATCGCCTTGGGATCGAGTCGTTTCTCTTTATCAGGGTTGAGTCATAATAGTCTGAAGGAGGCTCAAAAGTATGCCCAAGAAGGGAATCTAGATGAGGCACTAAAGTCCTATAATCAGGCGATCGCCAAACACCCAAAAAAGGGAGAGGCTTATTATCAACGTGCTTTGACTTATCAGGATCGAGATAATCTTGAGGCCGCCTTGGAGGACTTTACCCAGGCAATTTTGCTCTCGAGTAACCTCACCGAGTCCTATTATCAGCGGGGCAATATTCGATTTGAATTGGGCGATCGCCAAGGAGCCAAAGCTGATTATACTGAAGTCCTTGCCCTCGATCCGAGTTTTGTCCCGGCTTATGTGAATCGGGGTAGCGTATTGTCGGATTTAGGGGATGATAAAGGGGCTATTCTGGACTACACTGAAGCCCTAGAACTGGAGCCAACTTTGAGTGCAGCCTATTTGAATCGCTGTTTATCTTGGTCAAATGTGGGAGATCAAGACCGGGCGATCTCCGATTGTACCCAGGCTATCAATCTAGAACCCACAGATGGTTTGGCCTATCAAAATAGAGGGTTAGCCCGGCGGAAAAAACAAGATTTTCAGGGGGCGATCGAGGATTACAATATTGCGATTCGCCTCGATCCCGACGATCCAGTTCCGTATCATAATCGGGGCTTAACGCGGTTGGATTTAGGGGATACTCAAGGGGCAATTTCTGACTTTACCCGGGCGATCGAACGCAAGTCTGATTTTGCCCTTGCCTATTATGACCGAGGATTAGCTTATGTGAAGCGAACGCAAACGGATAAGGCGATTTCAGATCTACAAAAAACTGCCCAACTCTGTTCGAGTATGGGCAGAGTCGGGTGCTATGAAGATGCGACATATCAATTGGATCAATTACCTTCTTCTGGAGAGGTTAAGCCATAATCCGCCGTCTTCCTGTACCCCCTCTCGGAGTTTCACCTCCTCGACGGTTGTATCTATATCCATAGAGGATTTCTGTGGACTCGGAGGTATCAACCGATAGAGTGGATACTTCGGAGGAAGAGAGTGGAGTCATGGCGATTGTATTCACCAAGAACAGGGGGGAAACCAGTAAAGAGAGCAGAGTTTGCATTAGATGCCATCAGAAAGCTTCTATACTCTCTTTACGGGCACAATTACCCCGATCCGGAAGATGCGTTTTTTTCCTTATGTCACTTCGCTATTAATAGGCCTTCATAGCACGAAGTACGGTAAAAACTGCCAGTCAATTCAAGCGATCGCCCTCTCCAAAAGTAATCTTGAAGAGAAAGTGGGATCTCAAATTGGCACTTGAGTCACAGAAATTTTACCGGAAAAACAGACATCTACATCCGTGCCGGGAGTGCGATCGCGTCGATCATAATTTCCACAGTAGATATACTCATCCCCGTTGATTCGATACTGGAGCGGTAACGGTTTCTTACTCAAGGGACAAAATACCATTTCTGGTTCTGGAGAACCGGCTTCAAGATGCGGAATATTCACATTCCAGAAACATCCCGGCTCCAGAGGATGGGAAAACAGCTTGGATAAAATATGGGCTGTCCATTGCGTCGTTCGTTCCCAGTCAATCTCTAAAGGACGCTTGATCCAGTGGGAAATGGCAATACCAGGAATTCCATGAAAAGCGGCTTCCCGCACCGCAGCCACGGTTCCAGACATATACACGTCCACCCCCATATTCCCCCCAGCGTTCACCCCAGAGAGAACCCAATCAATGTCCTGATTCAATTGGGGCTGCAATTGGGCGATCGCCAATCGAGTACAATCGGCAGGAGCACCCTGAACAGCATATTCACTTGGCGATCTCTTTTCCATCTTCAGGGGTTTATAGGTCGTCGTTTGATGGCTACACCCAGAATACTGTACTGTGGGAGCAACGATAATCCCCTCACCCTCAACAGCATCATGGAGGGCACGGATACCAGGAGCATCAATCCCATCATCATTGGTTAAAATTATCATCCGTCAAATTATCAGTTATTGTCTATAATTGTCACCGACAGTCATCCAGCCCACCAAGTCGTCTTGAGTGCGAACTCGTACATATTCTTGGCGACCGTAGTAAAAACTATTTCTCCAGTTGATGATGATCAGTTCGCCTCGATAAACGGTGCGGATGCGATCGCCCTGATTATTATAAATGCTCGAAGTAACTGTAACTCGTTCGCGGGAACCTCGACGTACCGGATCGTTATAATCCACCCCTGGAGGGCCAAAAAAAACACCATCCCACGGATTTTCCCACGGGTTTTCCCACGGGTTTTCCCACGGATTTTGGGCATAATTAGTTTCAAACCGCGCTCGACAACCATTTCTTACCCAAACAAATCCATTCCCAAACCCCCAATTTCCTATGCAAGAGGCTGTGGAATATTGTTCAACTAACGTTACCCCATTACGAGTATCGACGGGGCAGTTAGCCGGTTGAGCATCGCGACTTTCACAGCGTACAGATTGAGGGGATCTTTGGGCAGTAGCTGGTTGCACGTTAATTGCGCTTATGCCTACCATCAGACTAGAGGATAGGGCTGCTGTCAGACAAGATTGCAGGACTCGACGCATAGTTGGGTTAATCAGCATGATAGAGAATCCGAGTTGATTTTACCATTCTCTACTGTTGACGGGTTTCTGAGCCGTGAGTGCCAGAGGCGAGAATACAGTCCGTTGGGCTATGATTGAGGAATTGGGGAAGGAGTAGACTGCTATTCTAGCGATCATAAAAAACAATTATTAATGTCCTTCATCGTAGAGAAAAGTGTTGTGTATAGCGTAAAGCGCTATAGCGGTTGCTATAATCCGTTAAGATAGCTTAATCTTTAAAGTGAATTTATCATTATGAAGATTATGACTGCTTCCAGCTTAAAAGAACTGAAGATCCAACTCGATAGTGATAATCTTCGCGATCGCAAGCTGGCTCTGTTGGCACTACGCAATTTCTCCCCAAAGAAAGCGATGCCATTGCTAAAAAAAGCACTTCAAGATCGCAATCAGCAAGTGCGCTCTATGGCTATTTTTGCCCTAGGGGTTAAGCCCACAGAAGAATCTTTTTCGCTGCTCGTCAATCTTTTAGAAACCGATCCTGATTATGGTATTCGAGCTGATTCTGCTGGTGCTTTAGGCTATTTGCGGGATTTAAGGGCCTTTGAACCTCTAGTGCGAGCTTTTTATGAAGACCCCGATTGGTTAGTGCGTTTTAGTGCGGCGGTTTCCCTAGGTAATCTACGAGATCAACGGGCCCATGATGTATTATTACAAGCTTTAGACAGTGCAGAAGTGCTTATTCAACAGGCTGCGATCGCCGCTTTAGGGGAAATTAAAGATCTCAGTGCCGTTAGCGACATTTTGAGATTTGCAGGCTCAGAAGATTGGCTCGTCCGTCAGCGTCTAGCGGAAGCCTTAGGCCATTTACCCTGTAGTAAAAGTCAATCCGCCCTCAAATACCTTGCCAAAGACCCCCACCCCAATGTAGCCCAGGCGGCAGCCTTAGCCCTAGACAATCTTTCCTTTTCCCAAATCAACCCCCAGAACGCTTGACTTTATACCCTTTCTGTGATAAAAAAATCATCACTTTCTGTCCATGATCCCCTTGAATTTCTACAGTTGCCTCCTTCAGGGTTCCTCCAGCGCCACAGTGAGTTTTCAATTGCTTCAAGAGAGCAGACAACGTTTCCTGGGAATGTTGAAACCCTTGCACCACAGTAACGGTTTTCCCTTTGCGTCCTTTGCGAGATACTTCTACCTTAAGATTTTGTTGATTAGGCGCGACATCAAGCTCTACTGAGTCTCGATCCTCGGTATCCCCATCATAGCCAAACTCTTGATAAACAAAGCGATCGCCCGATTTTGACTTACTCTTAGAGGCCATATTAACTATTCCCTAGCTTCTCCAAAACATAAAACCCGCGAATAAAATCCGCTACTACTTCCGCCGTAGGTACAGACAACTGTTGCATTTTCATCGTAGTAGTTTCACTCGTCTGAAAATAAGCAGCCGAATCAACCAAACGCTTACCAAAAGACGGATGATAATAAATATTCAGGGATCGATCGCTCGAATTGGTCAAGCTCACCTGAGTTGGCATGGCAAAAAACTCTTGCGCACCTGGGGGTTTAGGCAGATCGCCACCTACTTTCACCCGTACCACTCGACTCATGACTTGACTGAGAGACTTACTGATTTGCTTAATTCGTTTTCGGTCTCGAATCGTCAAATAATCCTCCATATCTGGAGAACGGATAATCTCCATGACTTCCGTAATATTGCGTTGAGTGACGGTACTATCCTTAAACGGTAAAATGGCCAAATAGGCGATCGGCAACAGCTCTTCATCCCGATCTAAACGGAAAATCAACGTAGTGCGGCGATAGCCCACCTTAATGCTTGGAGGATGATTCATCCCCGGATATTGCCCAGCAATCTGATAATAGAACCCTGCTAAAACAAAACTCGCTGCATGGTCAAGTTGAGCATCTACCGTAATACTGACTGTAGGCGGAGTAGGGTTGAAAAACTGCTTAAATTCTTCAGACGTAAAATGATAAACCTGGGTATGATCTCCATCCGGACTCAAATCCACCCATTCGCAGGCCATACCATCGGTTTTTAAGCCAAATCGGGATACCCCATGAAGCTTTGCCCCGGTTAAAGTCGCGCCGCTCAAATCTGCGCCACTCCATTCGACTTGAATCAAATTCGATTGGGTCAAATCTGCATGAACCAAACTAGAATTGACCAAATTCGCATTGCTTAAATCCGCGCCAATTAAATTCGTTCCACTCAACTTCGCTTCACTCAAATCAGCCCAACTGAGATTGGTTCCACTCAAATCCACCCAGCGCAGATTCGCACCACTTAAATTTGCACCACTTAAATTCGCCCGGCTAAGGTTAGCATGGCGTAAATCGGCATCACGCAAGTCTGAACCACTTAAATCAGCCCGTCCTAGATCAGTTCCATGGAGATTTGCCCCTTCGAGATTCGCTGCAATCATGGATGTGCCACGCAAATCCACTTCACTCAGATTCGCACCACTGAGATTGGCTTGACGTAGGGTGGCTTCTCGCAAATCCGCTCCAGTTAGGTTGGCTCTACTGAGGTTCGCGTTACTCAGTTGAGCGCGAATCAGTTCGGCTCGAATCAGTCCCGCTTGAACTAAACTTGCCCCACTGAGATCGGCACGTACTAAATTCGCTACATTAAGGATAGCCCGGTTGAAATTGGCTTTGGTCAGATTACAACCACTGAGCCGAGCAACATTCAGTTTAGCTTTGCTCAGATCGGCACTTTGCAGGTTAGCGCCACTGAGGTTAGCCACACAGAGGTTAGCACCACTAAAGTTGGCATCGCTCAAATTAACCCCACTCAGGTTCGCTTCCGTGAGCAAGATGCCCATGAAATCTCTTTCTCCGGTTTCGTACCGATTAAGCACTTCCTCTTCATCCATGGCTTTTTCCTAGAGATTGGTTGAGTTAAACTGGCGTTGGTATACGTTTCCCATTCGTTATGATAGCTGCATTAGGGTGATGAAAGTAGGCATTATTGGTTTAGGGTTAATTGGTGGGTCGTTAGGATTAGCTTTGCGATCGCTCGGTTGGGAAGTTTTGGGTACTAGTCGTAATCCGCGTACCTGTGAGGCAGCCGTGGCACAAGGGGTTGTGGATCAAGCTAGCGTTGAGTTGAGCCAAGTCAGCCCAGCGGAGATTATTTTTATTTGTACTCCTATCGGTCTGATTGTACCGATTGCTCAACAATTGGTTCCTTTGCTCTCTCCGGCCACAATTGTAACGGATGTCGGGTCGGTTAAAACCCCAATTGTTGAGTCCCTTGCCCCAATTTGGCCCAATTTTGTGGGTGGTCATCCCATGGCAGGAACCGCCGAACAAGGGTTAGGAGCAGCCCAGTTCGGGTTATTTGAAGATCGTCCCTATGTTCTTACTCCGACTCCAACTACCCCACCAGAGTCTTTGGGGCAGGTGACGGAAATTGTGCGATCGCTGCGATCGAGAGTCTATCATTGTTCTCCCCAACAACACGATCGCGCAGTGGCTTTGATTTCCCATTTACCCGTTTTCGCCAGTGCTGGATTAATTACGACTTGTAGCGATCCATCTTTGGACACTGTGCGAGATTTAGCCCAAAAACTCGCCAGTTCCGGCTTTGCTGATACCAGTCGGGTAGGAGGAGGCAATCCAGAGTTAGGTCGAATGATGGCAGAATACAACCGAGATGCTCTGAGGGAATCTCTCTTAAGTTATCGCCAAAATTTAGATCGAGTTCTCACTTGGATTGAAGACGAAAATTGGGCCGCCATTGATGAGTATTTACACAAAACTCAACAAGAGCGACCCAGTTTTTTGTAGGAATGAGGAATGGGGAATAGGGAGATTCCCTATCTCCCTATCCAGGTAGGAAATTCTCCATGCCTTCAATCACTTTCATTGAAGTAATGCGATCGCCTTTTTTCAGTTCAGGTAACACGTCCTCACCGTCAACAACATAGCCAAATACTGCATACTCACCATCCAAGAGATTTAAGCCCGCAGGGGTTAATTCCGGTTCAAAGAGGAAGAAGAAAAACTGAGACGAACCTCCATTCGGATCGTTATCTGGGCGAGCCATACCTAGGGTTCCATAGGCAGAGAAGGGTAAAACTGGCTCTTCACGGTAGAGTCCAATTTCTTCTAACGTAAACTCATAGATCGGTTCAACTTCACTTTTAACTCTAATTTCTAAAGGAATTGTGCGTTCCTCTCCAGTTGCAGGGTCTACAAACCCATTTTCTGGGCCAGGAGGATCGCCAAGTTGCAACACATAGAATTCGTCCGCCCGGGTAATGGGTAAACCATCATAAAATCCCCTAGACACCAGATCCACAAAGTTTCCAGCCGTTACCGGTGCATTATAACCATCAACGACAACCGTTAAGCTTCCTTTTTCAGTTTCAATTTCTACCGTTGCTCGTCCTTTCAATTGAGGTAGGGCACTATATTCAGAGGGGACTTCATAGGGAAACCCTTGCACCATCAGATTTTCTAGAGTTTCCACCTCAGAGAGGCAACTTTTTTGGGTCTCAAAGGCGGCGGTTTTGTCTTGTTCCGCGACTTGCTCCCGAAGGATATTGAGATCGGTGCTCAATTGTTCTAGAGCTTCTTGAGCTTCAGAGCGGCGATCTTCGGCAATGCTGGCTAAAATCTTTTCACTACGGGTTGATAACAAAAAGTTGGCTTCACTGAGGCTAGAAGTCGCTGCACTCCAGCGTCTTCCCCGAATCGGAGCAATAATCGATTCAATATCCCCTTGGATCTTGAAAATGGTGTCATTATCAATGGGCAGAGCATAGCGCAGAATGGCATCGCCCTCGGTAATGGCATCTCCTCCAGGGAGGCGACTTTCTCGGTCAGGAGCCGCTTGGGTAGGGGTACTCAGTCCTACCCAACAGGTTAGGACGAGGAAAAACAGCAAGGTGGTCTTGAATAAGGACTTTAGGATATGGATCATGGAAATTTTATCTATCTTATGGCGATCGCGTCACAATTATCAGCTCTGGGTTCACCCTCAAGCTTTTGATCGAGAACTTGGGCTGTGTACGATCAGAGTCTACAACAAAGCCCCAGATCAATATAAAAATTAAAAATTAAAAATGCGTCAAAAGATGTCCCCAGTTACCCCGATCTCCGAGTTACGGGAGTTTGCCGAGGCGATCGTAGAGTAATGTAAGGTTGAACGTTCAACCCCTATTGATATGACCTTACCCGCCGACCTCATTAGGCAATTCAAACAGAGCCAAACCCGTTTAACCGATCTTATCGATCGCTTCAGCCAAGCGAAAGTGCTAGTTGTTGGTGATTTGACCCTAGATGAATTTCTCACGGGTCAAGTAGAACGGCTCTCGAGAGAAGCCCCTGTGGTGATTTTGCGCCATGAGGAAACCCGCCAAATTCCTGGAGGGGGAGCCAACGCCGTCTATAATTTGGCGAAATTGGGGGGTCAAGTTAAGGCAGTGGGTATCGTGGGGAAAGATGACCAAGGCCAGGCCCTACGGGGGATTTTTGAGGAGGTGAGCATTAATACCCAAGGAATTGTAGTCGATGAAACCCGGCCAACGGTGACCAAAACTCGCATTTCTGGCCATGCTCGTCAGTCTGTAACGCAGCAAATTGTGCGCATCGATCGCAAATCGGATCGGTTGCTAGACTTGCCTTTACAACAAGCATTAGCTCAGTATATCCAATCTCAGTTAGACCAAGTCGATGGGGTGATTTGTTCGGACTATGGCGATGGAGTCTTTCGGACTCAACCTGATGGGACGCTCTCTCCTGTAATTCCAGCCGTGTTAGGCCACCAGCGGGTGATGGTAGATGCACAGAAGGATTTGCCGCGCTATCAAGGGGTGACTTTATTTACTCCCAATTTACCGGAGGCAGAACAGGCGGTGGGTTATGCGATTAATTCTCATGAGCAGTTAATCCAAGCGGGGAAAGATTTGTTACAAATGACTCAAGCTAGTCATCTCTTGATTACTCGCGGGGATGAAGGCATGAGCTTGTTTACGCCCCAAAAAACGATGGTTCATATTCCCGCGTTTAATCGTCGCCAGGTGTTTGATGTAACTGGGGCTGGGGATACGGTAATTGCAGCCGTATCTCTGGCGTTGTGTGTGGGCGCTTCGTTCTGGGAGGCAACGGTTTTGGGTAATTTGGCGGCTTCTTTGGTCGTGCGCCAGTTTGGAACGGCAACTACTCAGGGTGAAGAGATGAAACAGGCTTTAGCGGATATGCTGGACAATGAAGCGGCTGATAGGGAATAGGGAATAGATCCCTGTGGTTGCTATAGTGATCGGGGGTGTAGGGGCGGGTTGTCCCAGATCTAGGTAACCGGCAACGGGGCAAGGGGCTTAGAGCCAATTGTTAAAAGCGTTATCCTGGAAACTAGAGATAAATCCGCCCCAATGTGCCCCATATAAGCGGTAAATTTAAGGATATTCAATCGTATGGAAAATCGTAATCCTCGTCGTCTTTTGGTCACTGGTGGTGCGGGGTTTATTGGCTCGAATTTTGTCCAATATTGGTGCGATCGCTACCCGGAAGACCACATAGTTGTATTAGATGCACTTACCTATGCGGGGAATTTGGCGAATTTAGAGCCAGTTAAGGAGCATCCTCAGTTTCGATTTGTACAAGGGGATATCGGCGATCGCTCCCTGATTGACCAACTCTTAGCCGAAGAGAGCATTGATACCGTTGCCCATTTTGCCGCCGAATCCCATGTAGACCGCTCCATCCTTGGCCCAGGGGCGTTTGTGCAAACCAATGTCATCGGCACCTTTACCCTCCTAGAAGCCTTCCGCCAGCATTATCCTACCCTACCTGACCAAAAAGGGCTATTTTTGCATGTTTCTACCGATGAAGTCTACGGGTCTTTGGGGTCCAACGATCCAGCGTTTCAAGAAACCACGCCCTATGCTCCCAACAGTCCCTATTCTGCCTCGAAAGCAGGGAGCGATCACTTAGTTCGTGCCTATTATCATACCTATAATTTACCGACTATTATTACCAATTGCTCCAATAATTATGGGCCCTATCAGTTCCCAGAAAAACTGATTCCCTTAATGGCGATCAATACTTTAATCGGCAAAAATCTACCCGTTTATGGAGATGGGCAAAATATCCGAGACTGGCTCTATGTGATTGACCATTGCAGTGCCTTAGATGTGGTTATTCATCAAGGGAAACCAGGAGAAACGTACAATGTGGGGGGGAATAATGAAGTCAAAAATATTGACTTGGTGACCATTTTATGTGATGTCATGGATGAACTCGCGCCCCAGCTTCCCGTTCGTCCCTGTCGCAACCTGATTACCTTTGTTAAAGATAGACTCGGCCACGATCGCCGCTACGCGATCGATGCCACTAAAATTAAAACCGAACTCGGTTGGCAACCCTCCGTTACCGTCGAGGAAGGATTGCGTCAAACCCTAAAATGGTACTTAGACAATCAAGAGTGGTGGCAGCCTCTCTTATCCCAAGAATATCAGGACTATTACCGCAAAGTTTACGAAGGGTAAGCTACTTTTACAGACCTTCGCTATTTTCCTGTAGGTTGGGTTGAACGCCGTCAAGCCTACCGTAAATCCAACAAATACGTTAGATTTTCAACCAGCAGATATGCACGTTTGGATAACCAACCTACACATCAAGACGACTAGAATCTATTCCCTAGCGCGAAGCGCTATAACACCCATGACTCCCTACGAAAGAATCGCCTTATGGAATCAAAAAGCGGGAAAATCTCCAGTTTCTCCCAAGGATGAAGCCTATTGGGTTTTATTAGAAAATCAGACCCAAAGAATTGAAGAAGAATTGCGTGAACTCAGGAAAGTCCTAAAGAAAAGAAACTTAGCCAAGCTCCTTGATGCCGGATGTGATTTAGATGTCGTAGTTTCGGGACTTAATTATATCTGCGGTCTAGAATATAAAAGCGCCATTGAACGAGTTTTAGACAATAATGAATTGAAAGTGGTCAAAGACCGTCAACTGGTAGAAGATTCGATTGAACCCTATCGTCAGAAAGGTATCGAAACAAAAATCGTAGAAGTTACATTAGATGGTGAGTCTTACTATTCCCTCCATCGCGTAGAAGACGATAAAATTTTGAAACTCAACAACCATACCAAGGTCGATTTATCGGATATTGTCTAAACTAATAATACGAAGGGAATATTATAAGTACAGTATCAACAAGAGAGGAGAATAAAATGATTGTAGAAAATCAAGATCTTGATCTTTTTAATTTAAACCGATTCGATTGTGTTTATAGAGGTTTTTCACTTTATGAAGGTGGAACCTATGCAATCCATGCTCGGCGCATAAGAGGTATGGGTGTAGATAAATCCAGTGAATGCATGGAAGTAAATGAAATCGAAATGTTGGATAATTTTAAAGATGAGATCACAAGAGATCGGGTTTACAATGCATTTAGGAAAGCGTGGATGAATGGTAACAAATCTTTTAGTATCCCTGAATATCTAAACTTGTTGGAGAATGATTGATTACATAGACTGGAGAAACTTGCCTCAGCTAAACTCAGGGGTGTGTCAACAAAATTCGATGTGCCTGACCAACTGAAACTGGCAGGAGTTATCCCTCTTCTATCACTTTCGGAAATCGCGATCGCTGTATCCCTTATGGAGAGAGACATGTACTGATCTGACTGGATTTTCGAGTTTCTGTTAGGAAAAACTGTCGCGATCGCCGATACTGTAAGAGTTCTAGAATTCAGTCAAGACAAGTGTTTTCCCAGTTTGATAGAAGAGGGTTATCCCATTTCTCCATGATATTACGCTTAATGAATACTCTCAGACAATTGCCTCAATAGAAATCATGAGTTGCAAACTTAAAGAGAAATGGTATTAGCTATTTTTGTCCAGGAAAATACTCCAAGAACAACCGAACCGTAGCTGATTTAACTCAAAAGTCATCGAATATCAATGGAAATGTCTGGAAAACATTGGAGTGAAACGGTTCCCTGATCGAATTTCAAGGTAGTTTGATAATCACCTTGCGCTAAGTTGAAAAAGACATACAATTGCTGATTTTGGAGATTGCAAATCCAGTATTCTTGAATACCAGATTGAGCGTAGATGTATTTCTTTTTTTCTAAGTCTTCAGAATCATTTTCGCTGCTCCAATTTCCAACTCCAGTTTTGCACGGCTCGAATCACTCGATTGTGAGGTTGAGTTTGGCGCAAAATAAGAAAATTATTTAATCGAGTGGCAGTTACCTTAGGGAAAATGTGACTAAGTTCTGATTCGATATACTCGAAGGTCTGATGCTGACAAATTACTAAACCTCGACGTTTGCTATAGCGCCAAACTTCGGGTATCTCTAAAGCAGAATAAATATCCATTCGTTGGGTTGAGGGGCTGGTCAGATCAATTTCAATGACTAAATCTGGCAGTCCGGTTTTCTCTTCCCCACCCTCTGAAGTTTCGGGGACGGAAGAATTGAAATAGAATCCACTATCTGGATCAATAGCTTGAGCCATGTCTGGACATTCTATGGTTTTCAAGCCTAAATTGTGTCCTTGGCAATGGAGTTCTTTGCTTAAGATTTGGACAATGGCAGCTAATAAGCGATTAATCTTTTCATGCACTCTAGAAGGACTTTTTAGGGAGAGAATACCTTGACTATAGGCAGTGCGAATTGTCCGGTTTTGTCCCATATCCCTAAGCATGGCTTGATAGGTTGACCAACTAATAGGGGACAAAACTATAGTCTGGGTTAGCTTTCCCTCAAAATCATTAAGGCAGAGTTCATTTAGCTCATTAGACTGTTTAAAAATCATGTCTGCGATCGGCACCCGTTGCTTGTGGCTCTATTTTATAGTGCTTTCTGCTTTGCGGACATAAACAAGTAAGAAGGAAGAGGGAATAGGAACAACCGCGTGTTCACTATTCCCTCTTCCCTAGCGCCCAGTACTATAGATTACAAAATGGCTTGATAACATTGGTAATTGCGATCGTCCCAACAGACAATAATGACTTGCTCGATTGAGGACTGTTGTTGCAAGACTTGGCTAATAGTCCGTAGGGCGATAGAGGCAGCCCAGTCTGGGGGACATCCTAACGCACCAGTGGCAATGGAAGGGAAAGAGACAGTTTTTAATCCCTTTTGTACGACTAAATTGAGAGAATTGCGGTAACAGTTAGTCAGCCGTTCTTCTTCCTGAGCGCGCCCGTTTTGCCAACCAGGGCCAACTGTGTGAATGATAACTTGGGCAGGAAGATTAAAGGCGGGAGTAATTTTAGCTTCTCCCACATCACAGGTCACGAGGGCGTTACAGGCTTGGCGTAATTCTGCCCCGGCGGCTCGGTGAATGGCGGAATCTACCCCAAATGTGCCGGTCATCAGAGGATTGGTGGCATTGACTATGGCATCGACTGCAATTTGGGTAATGTCTCCTTTAACAACTTTAATTCGTCCTTGGATCTGTTGCCAAGGTTTTGCTGCCTGTCCTGAAGTCCCTACTCTCTTTTGGCGCTCTTGTTGATATTCTTCATAGCGGGACTGTCCCCACGCCCGAGAGCGACTATGGGATTCAAAATGACTGCGCTTTTGAAATTGCTCGTATTCCCGCCGTTTCAAGTTGGTACTTAAGGATTGTAAGGACTCTGATTCTTGACTCATCGCGGTGGATGCAGGAGCTGCCTGAATGAGTTCCATTCCTTTGGCGATGGTTTGTTCGGCGAGGTCATATTGGCCCAGTCTGGCTTGCTCGGCGGCTTCGTTTTTGGCACGAGCGGCGAGGAGAGCTGCAACTTCTTGTTGTACTTCTGGGTTAAAGGGAAATTCGTTTAAGCTTTGACGGTTAATCCAGGGTAAGCTGAGGGATTGATCGATTTGTTGGCGTGTACTGGTTTCAATATCATCCCAGGAAAGGTGCAGGGTGAGGATTGAGGGGAGGGTTTGGGCGGGAACTTTGAGCCGCAGGGCAAGGGTAAAGGGATTGCCAGCAATGAGGTTAGGCAGTTGATATTGGCCGTTGGGAAGGGTTGCAAAGTCGTTGAAGATATCGAGCAGTTGTACTTGGGAGGGGAGAGTGAAGCTTAAAGTGACGTTTTTGCCCAGGGTTGCCATCAGGCCTTGCAATTCCATGGCGAAAATGTCGGGCAGTTGGTCGGGACTTTCGATGTAGTAATAGTTGCCATCGCCACTGGCAGCGATCGCCTCTAATAAACTTTCATTATAGTCATCGCCCACGCCCATTGTTGTTGTACTGACTCCTCTCTGGGCGAGTCCATGGACATCGGTGGAAATCACATCGGGGTTGGTTTCGCCCACGTTAGCAATGCCGTCTGAGAGCAAAATCACCCGGTTGAGGGAATTGGGTTTGAGATGTTGACTGACCTGTACGCCTCCTTCAATCCAACCGGCATGAAGGGCTGTTCCTCCCCCGACATTAATTTGTTCGATTTGTTGCAGGATATAGCGTTTGTTTTGTACGAGTTGACTGCGAACGGGGGTGTTGATGTGGCTCTGAAAGGTAACAACACTAACGCGATCGCTCGATTGCAATTGATTGACGGCATAGGCAGCCGCTTGTTTGGTGAAGGTGATTTTGTTCCGATCTGCCATGGAACCGGAGCGATCTAGCACTAAGCTGAGATTGATGGGGGGCCGTTCGGAGGTCACTTGGGGGGCAGGAGGGGTAAGGCGGATTAAAACATCTAAGGTGGTGGGGATTTCTGTGCATAAAGCTGCACGTAGGGGGATAAATTCGATCGCCGGTTGCATAAAAACTCTCTCCAAAGCAATTAGGGGTAACGCAGAGCTAAGAGGGCCTGGGCGATCGCCTGCACCAGGTTTTCCTGCTCTTGGGGGCTGGTGGGTAAGGTGACATCTGAGCGCAGATGAATTTCTAAACCCGGTAAAATTTCTAGGTGTTTCCAGTCTTCTGGGGCTGATTGTGTTGCCTCGGAAACCCGTGTGATTTTTTGACTAGGGGGACTGAGGTTCCGTTGGTTCGGAGGGGAGGCTTCTGGCGATCGCTCTTTCACTTGTTGCAGAAAGGCTAAAGCCGGATTTGCTGGTTCTAAGGATAGTTGAATTCCTCCCTGTAACAGGGACTCTAACTCAGTATTTGTTTTTGCTACTACAAACGATTGCATGGCACTAATGCCGAATCCCTCACTGAGTAATCGTCTGATTAACAACATCTGTAACAGATGGCGGTAAGTATAGCTGGCTCTCCTCCCCTGTTTTAATGGCTCATCCAGTAATCCTTGGCTGGCATAATGACGTACTAAACGAGGGTTGACCTCTTCACGCGATCGCCGAGACTGGGATTTTTGATCTGGTAAGAATTGAGGCAACAACTCATTTAACACCTGAGCAAATTCCTCCAGAGACCAGAGGGGCTGCTCTCGTGAAAGCTGTTGCAATGTTTTCATAGTTCAAGTCTAACAATTACAATCAAAATTGTCAATATCAAAATAAAATGCAAAAATAAACAAGGGGCTTAAGCCCTTTGCCCCTGACCTATTCCCTAGCGCGCAGCGCTATACTCCATAACAGCACACAGTGCTCTCACTTACTGGAGTGTGAAAAAATGGGTTAGCCCCTTGGCCAACCCATCTTCGGAATATAGAGCAAGCAGTAGCAGCTCAGGTATAAGTTAGGTTATCGATGGTCAGTAATGGCTGAAATTGACTTGCACAGAGGTTGATAACCTCCAATAACCCATTACCAGCGCAGTGCGCTAGAGAACCTGTTCAACTTCAGCAATTTCTGGAATAAATTCGCGCAAACGACGCTCAATTCCCATTTTCAGGGTCATTGCCGAACTCGGACAAGATCCACAAGCACCTTGTAAACGCAGTTTCACAATGGGGCCATCAATTTCTTCGAGCGCTACATTCCCCCCATCAGCCATCAGGTAAGGACGGAGGTCATCTAAAACAGCTTCTACATTGTCCGGGGTTAATTCCAGGGGAGGGGTTAAAGTGCTAGACATAGGTTTGATTCACCACAATGGACATAAAATTCCTTAAATTATCTTAACTCGATTCTTGCAATTCAGCGATCGCCCTAAACCACACTTGGCTCTAACAGTTTAATCTTAGAGTACGTAAACTGGGTAGTCACTTTTTCATCTGGGCGTTCCGTATGCAAAGTTTGATGGGTAAGCAAAAAATAATCCCCAACCAGTTGATAGCGGTCTTCAAACTGCACCTGCTGGATCATCTCCTCTGTCTCCGTATTACGGAACACGGCCTCATAGCGGGTGGGTAGATATCCCTCTCCCGTATCCAAAGTTTCATGGGTATCAATATAAAACGTCATTTGACCGACCACCCGTTGCACATAGCAAATCACGCGATCGCGCACTCTATATTCTGAACCCATCGCTGCACCAGAAACCTGGATTCCTACTGCACCGCAATCATCCGTTTCACCCAGAGTAAAGCTATTTTTCCCATGGGTCTCCTCAAAAGCTCTACGCTTACGGTGAGTAACCACATCCTTAAGTTGGGTTTCTACCGATTTTTTCACCATCTCATTCTCAATACCAGAGATTTCAATAGTTAGATCTTGGTTAATCTGAATGGAACCACTATAGATTTCATTGCCTTGTTCAATATCAATCTCAGCACTCATTCCCGGAAACTCGTCATCCCAGGTATAACGATTTTCATAAGCGCTTTGGAAAAGGTCACGAGCGTTGGTGGTTTGAGTCATTTTCGCTACAATTTGATTCGTATCGTAATTTTGCACATATCCCGATCTTAATCCCTAATGGCTCAGATTCTCCCGACTCCTTCCAACCAATAGGTTTTCATCTTCCCCTTGCCTTTGACCGAAATGATTCCCCGTTCTTCAAACTCAAACTGGTCTTTAAGACTCTGATAAAATTGCTCACTGACTTGAATTTTTCCCGGCATCCCCGAAGACTCCATCCGTGAAGCCACATTCACCGTATCGCCCCATAAATCATAACTAAACTTGCGCACACCAATCACTCCTGCAACCACTGGGCCGGTATGAAGACCAATACGAATTTGTAGACATTCTCCATTCTCTAAACAAAATTGTTGCATACTCTCCTGCATTTCTAAGGCCATCGCTGCCATCGCTGCTTGATGCTCACGTTGGGGAACAGGTAGACCTCCAACCACCATATACGCATCACCAATGGTTTTAATTTTTTCTAATCCATGTTTTTCGACTAAATAATCAAAGCTAGAGAACAGTTCATTGAGCCAAGTGACCAAGTTAATGGGAGCCATGCGGGAAGATAAAGAGGTAAAGCCGACAATATCAGAAAATAGGATCGTCACCGATTCAAAATGTTCAGCGATCGCCTGAGCTTCTTGCTTGAGCTGTTTGGCGATCGCCTCTGGCAGAATATTCAACAACAGCGTTTCCGATTTTTCCTGCTCTCGACGTAAATCAGCAGTTCTCTCTTCTACCCGTAACTCCAATTCCTCATTACTCTTTTCTAGAGCTGTAAACGACTCTTGGAGCTGATTAGCCATTTGATTAAACGATTCAGCTAAAATTTTCAATTCAGCTACACCTTTCACCGCTACATTTTGAGCTAAACTTTCATGAGTCCAGCGTGTCAGAGCCGCACTCGCTAACCGACGACTCCCATCACTTAACTGCATAATCGGATCGGTGATCCACTTCGCCGTTATCCATCCAAAGCAGGTCGCCACGAATAGAGCAACCAGACAGAGGGCGATCGTCCGTTGAGTGTTCTTTTTGATTTGTCCCATAAAATCAGATTCTGGAACTATGACCACAATTAACCAATCTAGATTCTGTCCTTGACTAAAGGGAACAACTTGTAAAAAATAACGCTCTCTATCAAGATTAAACTCTAAATTAAACGCCTCTTTGATTTTCTCAAAATCTCCAAAACGATCATACAAATATAGGGCTGTTTTTTGAATTACCCTATTCTCTATCTCAACGGCTGGCAATCGCTCTACCGTATCTGGTTTAATCATAAAAGGTAGATCTTCAGTAGAAGTTGCCACCAAAAAACCAGAACGATCCATGATAAACGTTTTTCCCGATTCACCAATTCTAATCGCTTGCAAAAAATTACGAATATGCGATAACACAAAGTCTACCCCTAACACTCCCCACAATTCTCCCGACTCTTGAAATACCGGTTCAGCTAGGGTTATTTTCAACCTCGGTTCCTTAAAATCGGCATAAATATCACTCCAAGTTGCCTCCTGAGCCTCTACTGCTTTTTTGTACCAAGGACGCACCCTCGGATCGTAAGTATTTCCCTTTTCTAGAAGTTCAGTTGGATTTCCTCGATCATCTGTCGCATAACTATAAAAATGAAAATCTGTCTCTTCACCAGATATTCCCACTTGCCAAGTTTGATCGTTCTGAAATCCTAAACCCGTGAATGCTCCCTCTACTGTGCCAAAATAAATCGCTGAAACTTCAATCGGATCGAACAAATTTCTCTGTCGCCAAAAGGTACGAGTTAAACGAGATGGATCTTGTGTATCTAATTGTCCTAATTCTAAGCTGTTTGTATTCACTTGGGCAACGATCCGAGGCACTTCTAGATAATCATCCAAATGTTGCCTAATCCTAGCACTGGCTTCATCTCGAAGTTGTAATGTCACTGCCCGCACCGCTTGTTGACCATTGCGTAAAGATAACCATCCCGTTAATCCCACTGCTCCCACAATTTGTACAATAAAGGGAATGACTAAGAGTAATCTCAGGGGAATATCTTGAGAGCAATTCAGCGATTGAAGTCTAGAAATTTCACTATTTCTTTCAGGATCTAACGACTTATTTTGTAAGGATTCATTCTCTTCAATCTCTGTCATACTTGTGTCCTTCAGCTTGAGATTGGTCTCCACCATGGATTATTGATAATGGTTAATAATTGTAAGCTTGATGAACCCTCAGTGTCACTCTCTACCCATGGGTAGAGAGTAGTCTAACTCTTATTATAACGCTTTCCCTTATCCGACCTAATATTATCCTAGTGACTAACTGTCCATTTTGAACCTTTTGGATTCAGTGTCATAAAACTTTACAAGTTTAATGAATCACGTGAGTCAACACCAGGATTTTTACGAATAACCAGTATCAATCGCTAAAGCACAGTCCTTTATACAACAATATATACAGATAGATAGAGTATGATGAACGGAGTAGTCAATCTATTTTTCATGTATTATAAAGTATCAGACTCATCTCTCAACCCTGTACACGGGGGAGCAGAACCATAGTGATTGACTGTTGTGATCATATCTGTTTTGACCTAATATTTAGATATAGTCTTGATATCGTGAGTTTAGACAAGATTGATATACTCTAATGCATTTCTTTCCCCATAGTCACAATGCTTTACAAGAGATCGTTATTCTAATTGTAGATGATAATCCAACGAACTTAAAAGTTTTATCGGATACTCTCAAAGATTTAGGATGGGAAATTTTAGTAGCCGTTGATGGAGAAAGTGCGATTGAACAAGTGGAATATGCCAAGCCTGATTTAATTCTTTTAGATGTGATGATGCCAGGCATTGATGGTTTTGAAACCTGTCGTCGCCTTAAGTCTTCTCCTTCAACTCAAGATATTCCTATTATTTTTACGACTGCATTAGGAGAAATTGAGGATAAGATGCAGGGTTTTGCTCTGGGTGCAGTGGATTATATCACGAAACCTTTTCGTCAAGAAGAAGTATTGGCTCGGATTAAAGTTCATCTAAAACTACGATTATTAAATCAGAGTTTAGTGAAAAAAAACCAACAGCTTTACCATGAGATTGAAGAAAGGAGGCTGGCAGAAGTCGCTTTAAAAAAAATTACAGAAGAACTTGAAAGTCGAGTTCACTCTCGCACCTTGGAATTGCAAATTGCTAAAGAAGAGGCCGAACAAGCCAATTGTGCTAAAAGTGAATTCTTAGCCCGTATGAGCCATGAACTAAGGACTCCACTCAATGCCATTCTAGGGTTCGCACAGATTTTAAAAAAAGAAAATATAACGTCTGAAGATCGCAATCAATATTTAGAGGTAATTCTTCACAGTGGTCAACAATTGTTGAAGTTGATTAATGATATTCTGGAATTATCTAGAATTGAAGCAGGGAAATCAGAAATTTATGAGGTCAACATTGACTTATATAAATTCCTTAAAAGTATTGATAAAATGTTGTCTCTCAAGGCTCGATCGAAACACTTGAATTTAATATTTGCTCCTCTGGATAATGTCGATCAATTTTTGAAGACTGATGAAGGAAAACTAAGACAGATCTTGATTAATTTAATTGATAATTCGATTAAGTTTACAGAACAAGGGTGGATTAAAGTGGAAGTTGACCAATACTGTCCAGATGAAGACCCAGAAAGTGAGCAAGAAAATAGGTGTCTGATGTTTAAAATACAAGATACTGGTATAGGAATTTCTCCAGATGATCTAGAAAATTTGTTTGATGTATTTTTTCAGGTTAATCAGAGTATAAAACTGAATCAAGGTACAGGACTAGGTTTACCGATTACTCGTGAATTTATAAAGTTGATGGGTGGAGATATTTGGGTAAGTAGCGCCTTGGGTGAAGGAACCGTATTTGAGTTTTATATTCCAGTCAAAGTTGCTGATCCTGAAAGTCAAAGTTCACTCCAGAAAAATCGAAAAATCATCGGTATTGCTAAAGGCCAACCCATGTATAAGATTTTGGTGGTTGAGGATCATTGGCCGAATCGGATATTGCTCGTAAATTTATTAAAACGAGTTGGGTTTGAAGTCCAGGAAGCGGTGAATGGACTCGAAGCTATTGAGATTTGGAAAACTAGGCATTCGGATTTGATCTGGATGGATATGCGAATGCCGGTGATGGATGGATATGAAGCAACTGAAAAAATTAAGTCGTTTCCAGGGGGGAAATCAACGGTGATTATTGCCTTAAGTGCGCATGCTTTTGTCCAGGATAAAGAAAAGATGTTAGCCAGTGGTTGTGATGATTATTTGAGTAAACCGTTTGATGAAGTAGAGTTGCTGGAAAAGATGGCTCGTTATCTTGATATTGAGTATGTTTATGAAGAAGAAAAAGGGATCGGTGAGGATGATTTACGGTTAGCTAGAGAAGCGATCGCCCTTACCCCCGATCGCCTCACCCCCCTGCCTAAATCCTGGCTCGATCGCCTACATCAAGCCGCCACTGAAGCAGACAGCGACTTGCTCCTGGCTTTAATTACTGAAATTGAAGAAGGAGATCGCCCTCTCGCTCATACTTTAACGACTCTAGTCAAGAACTTTGACTTCGAGACCATTACTGAAGTTACCGAGGCGATCGCCAACTCAGACCATTAATCACTCATTATTGGGTAAATGCTGTAAATATCCCTCAATCCTCTCCGCTTGCCCTAAATTCCCCTGTTGTTGAAACAATGTATAGGCCCTCTCCAAACTTGCCAGAGCTTGAGGAATTTGCTCTTGCTGATGCAAGACTACCCCCAAATTGGCATACGCTTGGGCAAACTCTGGATTGATCCGAATTGCCTGATTCCACGCAGCGATCGCCCCCTCAAACTCCTCAACCAACGCCAAAGCATTGGCCAGATTGTAATACGCTTTGTCATAATTGGGCTGCACTTGAACCGCCCGTTCATACTTCTCAATCGCTTGGTTAATCTGATTTTGACCAATCAAAACATTACCCCAATTAAAATAAGCCTCCCCCAACCCCGGATCGACCCGCAACGCCTGCTGATAGGCGGAGATCGCCTCCTCTCGATCTCCGAGATCTGTCAAGGCAACCCCCAAATTCACATACACCTGGGCCAACTGGGGATTTAAGCGCAAAGCCTCCCGATATTGGGCGATCGCTTCCTCCAATAACCCCTCTTGCTGCAAGACCACCCCAAAGCGATAAAACTCATCTGCGCTCGGCTCCTCGGCGGATGAGAGCGCTGGAAAACCCATAACCAGGGCGATCGCCACTACCGTTCCCCAAACCACACCATTAGTATTCATTATTATATTGCTCTCCAATTTGAACTGAACTGATGTTCTTGTTCAGGCTCAGAACCGAGCTTCCGGTAAGATCAGCATCGCATCGCCAAATGAATAAAAGCGATAGTCCTCGGCGATCGCCTCCTGATACAACTGTATTAGTCGCGATCGGCCCACCAAAGCACTCACCAGCATCAACAAACTCGAACGAGGCAAATGGAAATTTGTAATTAATCCCTCAACCACCTGCCACTCATACCCTGGATAAATAAATAAATCCGTCTTGCCATAAAATCCCGCTCCTACGGAATTCGGATCTAGCGAATCCTGGGACTTCCACCAATGAGCCGCTCCTTCCAACGCTCTCACTGAGGTTGTGCCCACCGAAATGACTCGTCCACCCCGCTTTTGAGTCTCCCGTACTTTCTGCCAAGTCTCCCCAGAGACCTCCAACCACTCCTGATGCATCTCATGGGTGCGAATATCTTTCACCTCCACCGGGCGAAACGTCCCTACCCCCACATGCAACGTCACCATTGCCCGCTCAATTCCCAAATCCTCCAACTCCTCCAAGAGCCGAGGCGTAAAATGTAGCCCCGCAGTCGGCGCAGCCACCGAACCTGCTGCCTGTGCATACACCGTCTGATACTGATCCGCCTCTGCCTGCGTATCCGTCACATAAGGGGGAAACGGCACATGACCATAATCATCCAACAGATCCTGTAACTCTTGATCTCCAGATAACTCAAACTCCAAAAACCGCCCCCCAGTCGCCTCATCCGTCCCTCGAATCTTTGCCTTTAATGGGGGCAAATCTTCACCGCCATGGGCAGAAAACTCAACCACAGCCCCCGGTTTCAACCGTCGTCCCGGCTTCACCAGTGCCAACCATACATGACGCTCCACTCTCTCCAGCAGCAGCGCCTCCATCTCCATCCCCGTAGACTTATACCCATACAACCGCGCCGGAATCACACGAGTATCATTCATTACCAATAAATCCTCGCGCCGCAACCATTGGGGCAACTCGCGAAACACTCCATGATGACATCCTGCGGATGAATCTACCACCAACAACCGCGAACTATCTCTAGGAGTAACTGGATTTTGGGCAATACACTCCTCTGGGAGAACGTAATCATACGCATCCAAATCATAATCCTGATCATCCCTTAATTCGCGCTCTCGATCCATCACTCAATTCCAATCAACACTCTTCAAGATACCCCATTCTCCGTGTCTCCGTGCCCAGTGTCCCCCATCTCCCCACTCCCCCACCAAAATTGGGGGAATCTACCCAGATCATATCGGGGAACCTTCCCCTACTCATGATCTCCGCTATCCAGAGACAATGGAACTGTAGCATTTGCCAGGTGACTGAAGGAAAATTTATGGACTATCTTTACTACCTCGCGAATGCCAGCTTAACCCTCCGGATTATTGAATATCTAAACCTTTTACCTCAATTTCAGGTCGATTTTGTTACCGTTATTCATCAAATTGATGGTTGGGTCGTCCGGATCAAGCTGGCCCGAGAACTCAATTCACAAGAAGCGGGTAACTTCCGTGCCGTCCTGAACGAATTAGGATTTGCATATCAACCAGAGATTCGTGTGCAAATGGCCCTATGGAGTCTAGAAACCGGTCAATCCCCCACCCATGTCATGCGTCGCTACCAAGTAGCAGTCGTATCCCATGGAAGACCCAATCGCATCGAAATAGAAACTTTTCGCAAACAATTTGTGATGGGACTAGGATACTGTCCAGAAACTTTAGCCTAATTCCTAACCTATCAATAACCTCGTCAAGCTATAATGCAGCCAGCGATGAAGAAGACCTGATTGATTATTTTGGATCTGTCCTCCGAATCATTTACCTAGAAGCAATTTTAAGAGATTCGTGAGAGGGATTGACACACTTCAGGGAGACTACTGCTATAATCTTCTAGGCGTACGCCATAACCATAGCTATTTAACGTGAGGAGTGATTGATTATGGGAATCATACCTACTGTATTAACCAACGACCCTTTTGGAGTTAATGGTTTATCTCGAACTGTTGCGACCCCTTTCGGTACAAATACACAACCAGTGAATGATTTTGTGAGTCTGGGGGCTAATTTTGCCACCGGTCCTGGTGGACTCTGGATGCTTAATGGAAATGATACCGTGATTGGTGGTGTCGGTAACCAACGAATTCTAGGGAACGCAGGCAATGATTGGCTTAATGGCGGCAATAATCAAGATAAACTTGCTGGTGGCCAAGGAAATGACCGTCTAATTGGTGCTTCTGGTAGAGACTTGCTTCTCGGCAATCTAGGTAACGATAACCTGTCGGGGAATCAAGATGAGGATACCCTACGAGGTGGTCGAGGAAATGACGAGCTTAATGGTGGTGCTGGTGACGACTGGCTTTTCGGTGACTTTGGTAGAGATCAGTTAACCGGAGGAGCAGGGTCCGATACTTTTGTTATTCGTAGCAATGGATTTGATACAGTGATTGGAGGAGTGCCCAACAGCACAGTCGATCCAGCTAACCCCCTGAATGCTGATGTGATTACTGATTTCAATCCTCAACAAGATAAGATAGGTCTAGACAGTGGTCTAGTCTATGCTAACTTGAGATTCGATACCGGCCAGAACATTGTTGGAGGAACCGCTAACGATACAATTATTTTCAACAACTTGAACAACCAGGTTCTGGCAGTCCTTCAAGACTATAATTTGGGTGTCGATAGGTTTGATGTCCAGACACTCACTCCATTCCAGCGAAATCTGGGATCTGATTTCTTTGGCCGCTTTGTTGATGGCACAGTCTAATTATTCCCTAATTTAATTTTTGTCAGCGGCTATCCTATTAATTTAGGGTAGCCCTTTTTGTTGCAGTTTACCGATTAAAAAATAGGTTTTCAGTGCACCTTTGCCTTTGATAGGAATTTCTCCCCGCTCTTGAAAATGATATTTTCCCTGGAGTTTTTCATAGGTAGATTGACTGACCTGAATCATGCCAGGAAGACCATGGGATTCCATACGACTCGCTGTATTGACAGCATCTCCCCACAAGTCATAACTAAATTTTTTTGTACCGATCACTCCAGCAACAACTGGCCCAGTATTGATGCCAATGCGGATCTTAAATTGTTCTTGAGATTGGTGATTAAATTGCTTGATCGCCTCTTGCATCTCTAAGGCCATATTAGCAATAGCCTCTGCATGATCGGATCGCTCTATGGGAATTCCCCCAGCGACCATGTAAGCATCACCGATAGTCTTTATTTTCTCTAGATGATACTTTTGAGTCAGAGCATCGAACTGAGAAAAAATTTGATTGAGAAACCCGACTAATTCAGACGGTGAAAACCGCTCGGCCAGTTGGGTAAACCCCACTAAGTCAGCAAACAGGATGGTAACTTCAGCAAAACCATTGGCAATAGTCGAGTGGCCATTTCTCAATTCAGAGGCGATCGCCTGGGGTAAAATGTTGAGCAATAAGCGCTCTGATTTTTCTTGCTCCTGATACACTCGAACAAACATTTGATGAAAGGCTTGCATGACTGCGCCTAATTCATCAGAGCGTTGGCTAGAAGAAAAAGAATAAAATTGAAGATTAACAGGGTGATGATCCGGATTCGATAAGGCTTCTCCTGCGGCAATCAAATCATCTCTCAGGCGTAGAATAGGAATAATGACAGTTATCCCTAAAACCAATAAGGTTGAGGATGTGACTACGATCGCGATAATGATCACTAATCCCAGGATTCGCCATTTATAGGCATTGAGCAAGGGTTGAATCCGTTCAGCATTGTGGCGAGCAACCAAAGTATACTCAATGCCTAAATAGTCTCCAGACCAAGCCACATCATAGCGCAGTCCATTCCAGTTACGATCGCGGACAATGTCCGCCTGTTGGGTTTGCTTAAAGGAAATTTCGGGTGACTCGCCAAACTCAGAAATGGCTTTTCCAGTGCGATCGTAAATGGTAACTCCCACAATAATCGAATCTTCTGTTATCGTTTTTAGCTTTTGATAAAACTCTGGATCGTTATCCATTCCCAGTGAGCTTAAACGGACAATAGAATCAATAACCGCTGAAGAGACTTCTTCAAGTTGCATTAACTCCTGTTGTTCTTGCCGAGAATAGGACGGAATTAAAATAAGCCCTTCGATCGCCATTAAACTTACAAACACCCAACCCGCAATCTTACGGGATAACTGGGCGCTCAATAGGTTGACTAGGGTGGAAAACTGAATAGACATCCATCAGATCCTAAGAGTACAAGCTCAGAGATCTCTACATCAGAGATCCTTATTTATCATGATGTCACCCAAAGTTAAATGACTGCTGAATGGATGCAGATGTAGAGGAGAATTCAGGATCAGCTACCATAAGTCTAGAGCAACCTCAGTGTATCTTATCGGTTCTAGAAGCCTTTCACCCTCAGTCATCCATTGCTATTCCTATGCTAGAGCAACAACCCAAGCCCAATCCCCCAACTCAGAAATTAGCTCCTCCCTGGTTCCAAGATCCTCTCCATCCCAAGGATTCAGGATTGTTTCTTTCTGAAGCTGTTTTTAACCGCACGCTTGTGCTACTTCCTATGGTAGGGTACACGCTCTTGGGTTTAACAGTGATTAATACAATTATTCTGTTTATTCCTTTCCAACCCTTCAATCCGGTTTGGGTATTGGAGACGATGGGACATTTGGTTGAGGGATGCTGGTTTCCTTTATTGGGATTGGTGTGTATTCTTTATGGTCGCTGGGGTTATGTGGATCGTTGGGAGTTAAGGTTATGGCGTTTTTTATCTCGGATGATGTTGTTGGTGGGTTTGGGTTATTTATTGATGGTTCCTGTGGGAATTCGTCAAACTTGGAAAATCGAGGGGATGAATCAGGCTCAGTTACAGTCCCAACTCCTTGAACACCATCAGGTTTTTGCCGATGCTCAGGAGCGTCTTCAACAAAGCCAATCCATCGAAGATTTAAATGAATTAAGGGTTTGGATATTTCCGAATCGGGTCTTGCCTATCCGTGATAATCCCCAAGAATTTAAGAAACAATTACAGCAGGATTTGGTACAAACCCAACGGGCATGGGAGGGGCAATTGAGAAGTCAGAGGAGAGCACAACGGTTGACACTGATGAAAAAGTCGGTTAAGTGGAATTTGGGGGCAATTGTAGGGGGGGTGGCATTTTTGTGGCTTTGGAATAAGACTCGTTGGAGCCGTCATGTGCGATTGCGTTGAAATGGGTAATGGGTCTAAAAGAATGATTTGTAGGGGCAAAAAAATTTTTGCCCCTACAGTTGATAAAATGCTCTAAAGATCTCTCCAAGTGTTTTGGAAATCTAGATTGCTAGCGCGATAAAACTCCGTTTCACTTCGCGATCGCATCATCTCGACGAAGTCGTCTGAGCTGATGGCTTGTTCAACGGGCCAAACCCCTGGTTTTTTCAGTTTTCCCTGCCAAATCCATTCAGCTAAGGTTCCTGTGCCCCATCCGGCAGCGATCGCTGTATGAGGATGGTAAAATCGGCTTTGATATTGGGCCGGTTTACCCTGGCGCTCTCCTTCCACTTCGACAATCATGACAATACCGACACCAGAGAAGCGATCGCTAACTTGGGTCATGCGATAACTAATTTGGGAGAGTCCTTCAATGACCCAAGGATGATTAATCCAAGATTCGGGTAATTTAGTCATCAGAGCCGTTAAACGGTTGTAAATATCGGGTGCAGAGCCGAATTTAGTAATCACATTCTTTACGGGGAAACTTTCCGCTAATGTCCAAGCTTCGGGGACATCGTACCAATAGACTCCCAGGCGATCGAATGGGGGACCAAAGTCAATAATTTGGCGATCGCTGTAGGGGGCGATCGTTTGCCATTGTCCCCCTATCCAGGCTAAAAACGGATGTTGCAGGCCTAAAAATGTTGTTCGCATCACCGTTATTCCTGCGCCTCCAGACCCTCCTACGGCATAATATAGGCGAATCGTTTCTACTCGATCAAATGGGTCTACCGCTTGCCGTACCATGCCATTAGAAATGCCCGGAAAAACTCCCGTATTGACAATGGCAGTAATTCCCGCTTCTTGAGCTGCGGGGGCTAAGGCCAATGCTTTTTGGGTAAATGAGCGATGATCGCTAACATCCAGATAATCCACCCCTTGCTCAATACAATTCTTGAGAACCCTAGCGTCCCGATGGTGAAACGGCCCAGCGCAATGAATTACCAGTTGACTTTCGGCGATCGCCTCTTTGAGCTGCTCCCGGTTCCCTAAATCAAGAGCCAAAAATTGCCCAATGAAATCCCAATCATGCCTCGGACGCTGACGACCTGTAACTACAATCTTTGCCCCCATACGCCCTTGTAAATCTTGGGCCACATGATGACCAATTCTTCCGGTTCCTCCCACAATTAAGATTTGATCTTTAGCCAACGTCTTTACCTCAATTCGTTATGA
This sequence comes from Roseofilum sp. Guam, assembly GCF_017746735.1. Taxonomy (NCBI): domain Bacteria; kingdom Bacillati; phylum Cyanobacteriota; class Cyanophyceae; order Desertifilales; family Desertifilaceae; genus Roseofilum; species Roseofilum sp. Guam. The sequence goes on from NZ_JAGHZN010000016.1 coordinate 52,126, forward strand.
AATCCTGACTCTTTCCCAAGAAATGGTTTTAACTATGATAAGATATTGGGTTGGCATAAGGCTTAACCATCTTAACCGTTTTCAGCCTAAAAAACAGAAAACCGATAGACTCAAATGGGGGTAAAGCAATTGAATGAGACGCTTATATAGGCTATTCAAGGAAAGTGTGGAATCCCGTTTTCTTGCATTGCCTTTTGCCTTTTGCCTCTTGCCTCCTTCCTTGACTGGTTACCCTTCGCGTCTACCCTATCTTAAATTGAATTATGACCGATCAAATTCGCTTTTTAATGTGTGATCCTGAACACTATGATGTGGATTATGTCATTAATCCTTGGATGGAAGGAAATATTCACAAATCCTCTCGTTCTATAGCTGTAGAACAATGGACCAAACTTCACCATATTATTAAAGAACATGCCATCGTAGAATTGGTCAAACCGGAACAGGGATGGCCGGATATGGTGTTTACCGCTAATGCAGGTTTAGTACTGGGTAAGACGGTTGTTCTTAGCCGATTTTATCACCCTGAACGACAAGGAGAAGAACCTCATTTTAAGACCTGGTTTGAATCTCAAGGATTTACTGTCTATGAATTACCGAAAGATGTACCTTTTGAAGGAGCAGGTGATGCTTTATTTGACCGGGAAGGAAGATGGTTGTGGGCTGGGTATGGATTCCGGTCTGAATTGGATGCTCATCCGGCGATCGCTGAATGGTTAGATGTGGAAGTTCTTTCCTTACGGTTAATGGATGAGCGCTTCTACCATCTCGATACCTGTTTCTGTCCCTTAAGCGGTGGCTATCTGCTCTACTACCCACCTGCCTTTGATGGATATTCTAATCGCCTGATTGAAATGCGGGTTCCGGCCGAAAAACGGATTGCCATTAGTGAACCCGATGCCGTTACTTTTGCTTGCAATGCGGTCAATATTAACGATATTGTCATTCTCAATAAAGCCAGTCAAGATTTAAGAAATCGCTTAGAAGCTGCCGGTTTCCGAGTCATTGAAACCCCGTTAACGGAATTTTTGAAAGCTGGGGGCGCATCGAAATGTCTCACCCTGCGAATTACGGAACCGGTACGCACGGAACTCCACGCTACCACGCAAATTGATACCCGTACCATTCACATGGTCGGCCATTTACTCGATGCAGGATTAATGAACCGGGCGTTAGATTTGATCGTGGATGGTGGCGGTAGCTTCAAGGTTTTGAACTTCAATTTGGGCGAACAACGGCAAAGTCCTTCCGAAGCGGATGTGAAAGTGTCTGCTCCTTCGGCTGAAGTGCTTGATGATATTATGTCCCAATTGATTGACTTGGGGGCAATACCAGCATCTGAAGACGAGCAAGAATCGCGACGCGAACCGGTTCCCCAACCCGGAACTGCACCAGATGATTTCTATGTCAGTACCATCTATCCCACAGAAGTGCGGATAAATGGTACTTGGGTGAAGGTACAAAAACAACGCATGGATGCTTCGATCGCCGTCACCTATACGGATGAAGGACCAGTGGCTCAATGTAAATTAATACGAGACCTGGTCATCGGTGAAGATGTAATTGTCGGTACTCGTGGCATTCGTACACTGCATAAGGTGGAAAACCGGGATCAAAAAGCCCCTCAAGAATTTAGCTTTATGAGTGGTGGTGTCTCCAGCGAGCGCCGCGTAGAATTAATGGTTGAGCAGGTGGCTTGGGAGTTGCGCCATATTCGCGATCAAGGCGGTAAAGTCGTGGTAACGGCTGGCCCGGTGGTTATTCATACTGGTGGCGGACAGCACTTAGCGACGCTGATCCGGGAAGGCTATATACAAGTGCTACTGGGTGGAAATGCGATCGCCGTCCATGATATTGAACAAGCACTAATGGGAACGTCCTTGGGTGTGGATATGAATCAAGGCGTAGCCGTACAAGGAGGGCATCGTCATCATCTGAAGGTGATTAATAAGATTCGTCGCTGTGGCAGCATTGCCCAAGCGGTAGAATCTGGAGTCTTAACCAAAGGGGTGATGTATGAATGTGTCCAGAATCAAGTACCCTTTGTCTTAGCGGGTTCCATCCGCGATGATGGTCCCTTACCCGATACCCAAATGAATATGATCGCGGCCCAACAAGAGTATGCCCAACTCCTACAAGGTGCGGATATGGTGCTGATGCTCTCATCCATGCTCCATTCCATCGGTGTCGGCAATATGACTCCTGCGGGTGTAAAAATGGTTTGCGTGGATATTAGTCCAGCCGTCGTGACCAAATTAAGCGATCGCGGTTCGTTAGAATCGATTGGTGTGGTTACTGATGTCGGCTTATTCCTGAGTCTGCTCGTGAACCAACTCCATAAACTAACCACCGTTTATCAAACCGTTTCGTAGCCTAAGCCAGTAGGGTGGGCTGCCCACCCTACCACTTGACAAAAGAAGGTTTTTTTCATTGGGGAGCTGGGTATAGGGAAGCAGTGATAACCCCTACTCCAATTATCCTCGATCCTTCTCGTAGGCCAAACTGTCTCCCTGCGGGCATACCCGTCTTCCTGCCCAATTCCATTATTGTCCCCGCAAGCTGAATTTTCACATTGCTGGATTCACCTGGTTTGAGAGGATCATTCTCAAAGTAGAATCGTGCCAGCCAATCTGTACATGACTCGTTGTTGATTTGCCAGAAGAACTGGCCTCGGTAGCCAGAGTAAACGTAGGCCTTTCTACCACCATATTTTGTCGGAATCATCAAAACCATTCCTTCTAGCTGATGGTCTGATACTGACTGGAAGTTTTGCATCGGTTTAGCCTTAATGCCCTTACTTCATGACCCTATTGCCATTGATCAATAAATTGCTACAATTTGAGGAACAACTGCCCATTCATTGTCATTAAGACTTTAATCAACATGGCATCCCAACAGGTTCCCCAAGAAGTCGTCGATCAAGTGGCTGAATATTTCAGTATTCTCTCAGAACCGATGCGCTTAAAGCTTTTAAACTTATTGCGCGATCGCGAGCATTGTGTACAAGAATTAGTCGAAGCCACCCAAACCAGTCAAGCGAACGTCTCCAAGCACCTCAAACTGATGTTACAAGCAGGAATTCTGAAACGACGATCGGAAGGAACATCTGCTTACTATAGCGTTAAAGACGAATTAATCTTTGAATTGTGTAATTTAGTCTGCGATCGCATCGCCAGTCGGATTGAACAACAAGCCCGTCACTTCCGAAGTTTTAGTATGACGGGCAAACAACTGATCTCCTAAAGGGCAAACTCTTGGTCATAGACTGCGCGAGTCATGGGTTGCTGAATTTCCAAGCCTCCACCCCCTAAATACTCCAAGGGTTCACCTTCAACAGACAGCCAAATTTGGGCATCTGGGTCTAAACTGGTGGCTGTATACAAAATTTGCCCTAATCGTCCTGTCATTGAGGCGCTGCCGCCTCCTGTGGTAAATTCCCGGGAAAAATCCAGGTGAATACCATCAGATTTCTGCTCTAAACTTAACACAGTTGTGCCTGGGGGAATAGTACTCGACATTTCCGGACCGGCAGGAGCTTCTAAAACCGTTTTCAAGGCCAGGGTCAACTGCTCTTCGGATGACCCAATTGTTTTCATCTGCACAGGTGTAGAGACCAACTCTAAACTATTCCCCGTATCTTTAAGCCAATAGGCTCGAGGGATATTATTGTCCGATGGGATAGGTTTGACTTCTTCTAGGATCGAAGATGAACTGTTAGGGGCCTGCATAGAATTAATCATCCACCAGGCTGTACCCCCTCCAGACCCTAGAATTAAGGCCGATAGTCCGACGACTAGGCCAATATGAATACCGCGATTTTGTTTGGGTTGTTCCATAATTACCGTCCTTATTGAGTTGCGCGATGTTGAATACACGAGGGAATAGGTAATAGGGAATAGGGAATAGGAAATAGGGTAAACCAGGTTTTCCCTTCTGCCCATTACCAACATATGATATGGATCGAGGTCTACTCCTCTAAATCAGGATTGTCTGAAGGCTCAAAGGGCTGAATTCTAAGAAATCCAGCGATTTCCAGTTGACCTGGAGTAATGTGCATCTGCAATAGGCGCAGGATTACGGAGTTTGATTCGAGGGTCCGGAGGTCAACTTGTTCGCGAACTCCCCGTTGAATCAGGTTTGTGATTAGGGGAGGAACCGGTTCTTGGTTGACGGTGACCTCCAGATCGACGAGTTCTAAACCCCACCCTTTTATGATAGTGAAACCGGATTCAACAGCAAGCTCAAGTTCAAAGGGTTGGGAGGAGGATTCAGTGTCCGAGTTGGGGATTTGCTGGAGTTGGACTTGAAGCCGTATCCGGTTGTCTAAAAAGGTGATTTCTGGGTTAACGATATGATAGCGCTCCAGTTGGGCGGCTGCCAGGCGAGGGAGGGAAGAAATTCCCAGTTGACGCAGAAAGTCACTCATTTGGGGTGAGTTTAACCACTCGTTGAGCGCTGCATCTGTGAAGCCAATGTTAATTCCCGCTTGTAAGGGTTGCTCTAGGAGGGAAAAGCTGGGGCGATTTCTCAAATCGTCTAGATTTAAATCAATGGCATCGGTTTCTATTTCTAGTTTAGCCATTTGTAAGTCGTCAGTGAGCCAAATCCCTCTGCCAGCAATCCTTACCTGTTCCGCTTGACCTTGTAGCAGTCGATGAACGGGAGCATTATCGACTCGCACATGCCAAGTTTCTGCCCTATCAAAGGTAGATTTAAGCAGAGATTGGGTGATTTGATCGACCAATAGTCCAGAAGGCGATCCCACTAGGAATAAACTCGATAAGATAAGGGTTAGGCCTTCCATGACTGCATCTTCAGTAAGAGGTTCCTTGATGTTATACAATGCTATAACAGGGTTTTATCACGGTCTTGATGAAAACTTTAGATTGGACTCGGATTCTTCGGAATGCGGTGATTACAGCGTTTTTAGCTTATGGGTCGATGAGTTTTTGGACTCAAGCCAACTGGTCTATGTTAGTCTGGGGAGCAGCGATCGGAGGATTAGTTGAGTTGGGGTTTCAAGCAGGGCGCGATCGTCGAAAACCGCCTAATCCTTAAGTAACAAAGGTTCAATTAGATCCAGAATTTTATCTAACCGATAATTGTGAGCGAGTTCGCCGATTTGATCTTTAATTTCTACTTCAGATTCAGGTAATTCATCCAGCAGCTCTAGCACTTTTTGATCGTCAGCTTCACAACAGGCTTTATACATTTTTTCCAGCCAAGTCACCGATATAGACTGCATGAATTCCCTCAATTTTTCCCAAGAGTCCACAGAACTGCGAATGAAATGGTTACTGGGTTGTTGTTCTTGCTTTTCTTCTTGAGTGTTAAGTTGCATCTGAGCACTTTCTTCCAGCTTTTGGAAGGGTAGAATAACGGTTGCCGTTGTTCCTATATCCACCTGACTCTCAAGCTGAATTTGGCCGCCCATTTGCTTAACTAACTTCTGGCATATAGGTAAGCCTAATCCCATTCCTTCTTGAAAGTCTCCCGTCTTAACATGACGTGAAAAAGGTTCAAATAAATGATCTAGTTCTTCAGGTTTAATCCCACAGCCTGTATCTTTAATTTTCCAGGTTATCCAATTGACTGTATTTGGATTGAAATTCAAATAATCAGGAATATTTTGAGAGAGCCGATCGACTCTCTCCCGATCTAATAGAGTGACCTGGATAGCGATCTCACCTTCAGAGGTGAATTTGGCTGCATTGTCTAACAAATATCTAAGAATGGTTTGTAAAGGATAAGCCTCGATTTGAATCCAGGCGGGAACTTCTGAATCCACTGTGCAAATTAGGGACACATTTTGAAAAGACAATTGACTGTCAAATTTACCAACCAGTTCATTAATGATATCATTGATGGCTACAACACTCAGGTATGTCGATGCAGTTTTCTCTTCTTCATTGCAGATAGAAATAACATTATTTATTAATTCTAAAAGCTTATAGCCACCACTAGAAATTCCTTCGATTAGATGGTTTTGATTGTCCGAAAACTCCTGCTCTTCACGCAAGATTTGGCTGAATCCTAAAATACTATTTAAGGGAGTCCGTAATTCATGACTCATTTGACTAATAAACTCACTTTTGACTTGATTCGCTTTTTCGGCAATTTCATTAGCTTTTTTGAGTTGGTCGATATTCACTTTTAGCTGTTCATTGATTAATTCTAATTCCTGAAAGGATTGATTGAGCTTTTGTGTCATTACATTAAAGCTCATTGCCAGCGTACCAATTTCATCTTTACTCAATACCGGTACATTAAAATTAAAGTTTCCTTGAGAAATTCTTATAGCTGCTTCGGATATTTCGGCAATAGGTTTTACTAATTTGCGGGAAATAATATAGATCATTATTAGAATAATAATCAAAAAAAGGCAGCCAATCATCAGGATTTGGCGAGCTAACTTTTCTGCCAGATCAAATGCTTGCTTTTGAGGAATTTCAGCCACTAAACCCATGTTTTTATCTTCGAGCCACCGATAAAAGCCTAAGACTGGAACATTTTCATGATTCATATATAATCCGGTTCCATTTTGACCTTTAAGAACAGAGTCAATGGCTACACTACGAATGGGGCGATCTTGATTTTCATCCCCTAAGTTTAGGGAGTTTACAAATGTATTTTTTCCACCAATCCGACCAATCAAGTAAATCTGATTCTCCTGGTCATAATCTTTACTATTATGAAGAACTTTATCAACTTCACCCAAGTCTAGTTCTATGGAAAGATAAGCAATTTTCCGATTGTCTCTATAAATTGGAGTCACAAAAGTAATTGCTTTATTTTGAGTCAGAACAGAATTATAAAAGATGGGGTTGATGGGATCTTCTCGGTTCGTTACATAAGTGGTTAGATGTCCTAATGGCTGGTAGGTTTTTTCTAGAAAAGGATTAGTTGAGATAAGGACAATGCCTTGATTACTTACAATAGAGGCAATTTTTATGTTAGATTTAATATCGGTGACTTTAATTAAGATATCTTTGATCTGTTCATGAATGATGTCTTGAGAGAGGCTAGGATCGGATTTAGAATTAAAAAAAACATCGATTTGATCAATGATTTCTGGAAGTTTGGCCAATAAAAATGCATCTTCCAACTGTAGTAAAAACCATTGATTGATTTCGTTTTCTTTGATCGAAACAGCTAATCCAAGCTGATTAATCATAGATTGTTTGAGGGAAGAACGGGCTAGGATATAAGCGCTACCTGCAACAAGAACCAGAATTAAAAACGAGAGACTGGAATAATAAATAGCGAGTTTTTTAAGCAGACTTTTTTTAAAGAAACGAATCATAATGACAAAGTTAAAGATGCATTATTCGTGAATATACAGAAAAAGTGATTTTTTTTAAACTTTAAGACTTCACTAGATTAAGGTTAAAGTTGTTCTAAAAAGTTGATGAATGGTTGCCAATTATCATCCACCATAATGGGGTTCCATATGGCTTCGATCGCTGGCCTTAACAGATCGACTTGCGGATTAGCCTTTTGCAGGCGATCGCCAATTTCAGCTAATTTTTCTTCGCCGTTTCGACCTAATACCCTATGATACAAGATTTTCCAAGCCTGCCAAATTGAACTAGGGCCAGCGCTAGACCAGTTGGGAATTTCATCTATATGTTTTGACCAAATGGGATCAAAGCGATCGCGCAGCCCCATAAAAAATTGAGGGTATCCTTTCTGAGTATCTTTGAGTAATTTTAGGGTTAACTCGACTAACTCCTGAGCTTCTTTTTCCTCCACTTGATCGCAATCTAACCCTAGCCGATGTAATATGAGTTGCTGGTAAGCCTGTTCATAATGAACCTTAAACTGTTCTAAACTCTCTTGCATAGCAGTTTTGGGGATCACTTTAGCCAGAGCGACACTGAGTAGTTCTAAATTGAGTTGACAAATCAAAGGTTGATTCCCATAACTGTAGCGTCCAGAATAATCGAAATAAGCGGCTGTGAAATTAGGATCGTAATGGGGAATAAAGGCATAGGGCCCATAGTCAAAACTTTCACCGGTAATCGACATATTATCGGTATTTAAAACCCCATGACAAAAGCCTGCGGCCATCCATTGAGCAGCGAGTTGGGCGACTCGTTGCACCAATTGATCGTAAAATCGGATGTAGCGATCGCGTGCAGATTCCGGCTGCACTAGAGGGAAGGGCGCTGGATAATAGGTTTCAATGACATGATCTAAGAGTTTGGTGATTAAATCCGATCGCTCGAAATATCGCAGCCGCTCAAACGTACCAAAGCGGATATGGGAGCAACTCCAGCGTACCATCACGGATGATCTGGCTGGAGACGGTTCATCCCCTCGCCATAATGACTCTCCCGTTTCGATCAGACTTAAACAGCGAGAGGTATTTACCCCTAATCGATGCAACATTTCCCCCGCTAATATTTCCCGTACTCCCCCCTTGAGCGTCAACCGTCCATCTGCCCCCCTGGAATAGGGAGTCATGCCCGATCCTTTTGTGCCAAAATCATACAATTGGCCATCAACTGCTTGTACCTGGCCATACAAAAACCCCCGACCATCGCCTAACCAGGGGTTGTATTCTCCAAATTGATAACCATGATATTTGAGAGCTAAACAAGGGCGACCGCTTTCAAATTTACCAAAAAAGTCGATAAAATGGCGATCGCTCACTTGCTGGGGATTGAGTCCCATTTGCACAAGCAGATCGTTATTTCGCCATCGTAGAATATGTTGAGGAAATTGGGCAGGTACCACGGGATCGTAATAATCATCCCCTAAGTTTTCTAGGGCACTTTCGGTGTTTAAACTCTCAAAAGGATTCGTATCTACCGTGTCACTCATCACTTGTCCTAATTATTTCCCTCTCCTATTCTGACTCAGAACAGGCCTCTTCTGCTTGTCCCAAACGACGAATATTGAGGACATCGCTCATATTGCGAATTTGAGTAAACACAGATTCAAGTTGGGGGCGATCTCGAATTTCCATCCCTAAGTTGATCGTTGCAGGTTTCCCAGGTGTGGTGTTCACATCCACGTTACGCACATTAATCCCTTGATCGCTTAACCGAGAGAGAATATCCTTGAGAATGCCTACCCGGTCAATGGTTTGGATTTGCACTTGCACAATATAGGTCATAGCAGTCGGAGTTCTTTTCTGGTTTTTACCATTCCAACTGATCGGGATCAGGCGATCTCCTTCCACATTTTCCACATTTTGGCAGCCTTGGCGATGAACAGAAATTCCTCGTCCCCGAGTAACCACTCCAATAATCAATTCTCCCGGAATAGGATTACAGCATCCAGCCAGATAATAAAGCAAGCCTTCAATTCCCACAATCGGAGAACTATGATCTCCACCAGAAGACTGAGGTACAGAAGAGGACGACGGAATCACCGCCTCACCTTTGAGTCCTTCTTTACACTCTGGTTCTAAGGGTTGAGTGGCGCGAATCGCATCTCGCAGACGGTTCACGACCAAGTTTAAGGTCAGCTCGCCATAACCCAAAGCAGCGAGTAAATCATCAACAGCGTGATAATTACAGCGTTCGACAACCCATTGCATAGGTTGGGATTTGAGTAGAGCTTCAAACCCAGATTTACCCATTTCTTTTTCCAGCAGTTCCCGACCTCGGGCAACATTTTCTTCTCGATGCGATCGCTTGTACCATTGGCGAATTCGGTTCCGCGCTCCTGCGGTCTTGACAAAATTGAGCCAATCTAAGCTAGGATGGCTATTTTTTTGCGTCAAAATTTCCACAATATCGCCATTTTTCAACATCGTACTCAACGGAACCATCCGGCCATTGACCCTAGCACCCGAGCAATGATTGCCCACTTCCGAGTGAATTCGATAGGCAAAATCAACCGTTGACGATCCCGAAGTCAGGGATAGAACATCCCCACGGGGAGTGAAGACATAGACATCATCTTCAAATAAATTATCTTTGATATTCTCTAAGTATTCCTGAGCATCTTTGAGATCATTTTGCCAATCGAGCAGTTGACGTAACCAAGTAAACTTTTCATCAGTATCGGTCATGTCACCATAGTTCGATCCGGCTTCCTTGTATTTCCAATGGGCAGCAATCCCATATTCTGCCACTTGATGCATTTCCTGGGTACGGATTTGCACCTCTAGAGGCCGACCGGTGGGCCCAATCACGCCCGTATGCAAAGATTGATAGCGATTCGGTTTCGGCAGACCAATATAGTCCTTAAATCGACCTGGGATCGGCCGGAAAGAGTCATGAACGATCGCCAACGCCCGATAGCATTGATCGTGATTTTCAGTGATTATACGAATTCCTGCTATGTCAAAAATTTCATGGAACTCCTTTTGCTGCTTGTGCATTTTGCGATAAATGCCATACAGATGTTTAGGACGGCCCGTAATTTCTACAGTGGTAATGCCAATCTGTTCCATCCGAATCTCTAGAATTTCAATCACATTCTTCAGGTGTGTTTCCCGGTCTATTCGCTTTTCAGCGACTAGGCATTGCACTTCCCGATAGTAGGTGGGTTCTAAATACTTAAATGCTAGGTCTTCGAGTTCCCATTTAATGCGCCCGATTCCCAAGCGATTAGCTAAAGGCGCAAAAATTTCACGGGTTTCTAAGGCGATCGTCCTTTGTTTATCCTCCTTCATAAATTCTAGGGTTCTCATATTATGAAGTCGGTCGGCTAACTTCACCACAATCACCCGAATATCTTGGGCCATAGCCAAAAACATCCGCCGAAAGTTTTCTGCTTGGCGTTCAGTTTTACTAGAAAATTTGAACTTAGAGAGTTTGGTTACTCCTTCGACCAATTGCCGGACTTCTGAACCAAAGCGCTCTTCCAACTCTTCTGGGGTTACCTCTGTATCTTCCACCACATCATGGAGAAAACCGGCGGCAATCATGGGGGCACTTCCTCCGAGTTCGCGCAATAATCCCGCGACTGCAACCGGGTGAGAAATATAGGCCTCTCCTGATTTTCGGTATTGTCCTTTATGGAGTTGATAAGCAAATTCAAAGGCTTCCCGAATTAAGCGTCGATCTTCTGGCAATTCAGGGGGAGGAATGGATTCAGCGAGAACTTGCTCTGGGTTTAAACAAGCGGTTAACCAATGGGGAAGGGTAAGATCGAGGGAGTTGGGTTCAGTGATGGTTTTCATAGCAGGTGGATGTTTTGGGAATGATAATAGCTAATCTAATCTCGGAATCATCGAAGGGACTCAAGATTACGAGATTAGGATAATCGCAATGGAAAAATAGCTGGTGGTGGAGATAACAAAGATGCAGATCCTGATTTCAGGTTATCTCTGATGCTCTGTTATTTAATACTATAACTTTACACCTTAAAAAAAAGCGAGGGGATGAAATACCTGTATGTTATGGCAACAACACAAGCAGATTTACCAGCACTTTCTCGAACGCTTAAGGAAAGTCTTAATGCTGGCTACAAGCAAGACTAATTTAGAGGGATTAATTCCAGCTTGCCAGGAGGCGGAAGATTTTTTTGAGCAACAGATTGCACCCCGGTTTGGGGATGAACCCGATTCCCCTACTGAGATGGCTTGGCAGTCGATTCACACGGAGATGCATAAACAAATGAAATTATTGGTAACTGAGATTACATTTTACCAAATGAGTCGCCAGGAATTAGCGAAACAGCAGAGAAAAAATAAGATTAGTAATTATACCCAGAATCTAATTCACTATTGCGAGATAATTTTAGGGTCTGGCGGGTAAGGTAATGGTGAAGGTGGTTCCTTGGTTCACTTGGCTGTCAATGTGAATGGTTCCGTTGTGTAAATCCACACTTTTTTTGACAATAGAAAGTCCTAAGCCTGTTCCACCGATATTGCCAATATTGCTGCCTCGATGAAAGGAATCAAACAGATGCTGTTGCTCAGATTCAGGAATACCAATTCCTCGATCTTGAATCTGAAATTCCATGGTGTTGTTCAGACAACGCACGCGAACAGATACGGTTCCCCCTTCGGGAGAATACTTAATGGCATTGGAGAGTAAGTGAACGAGGATTTGCTCAATTAAGCTGCTATCGAGCATCCATGAGAGGACTGAGTCTTGGGGGAGAAATTCTAGGGAATATTGGGAACCGGCGATCGCCTGCATCCGGGCGATCGCTTGTTCAAATAGGGAAATCACATCCACCAGTGTGGGGTTAAATTCCAGCAAGCCAAAATCTGCATCCTTAATAAACAGGATATCCTCTAAGAGGCTAGTCATATGGTTAATGGCTTTATGAATCCGATCAAAATGCTTATTTTGTTTTTCCCGATCCCACTTATCTCGATATCGCTCTAGCATCCCAATGGATAAACCGATAGTGGTGAGGGGGGTGCGATATTCGTGGGAGATGGTGGTAATAATCCGGGATTTTAGCTCATTGAGCGCTTGTAGATGATTTAACGCTTGATTAAGATAGGGGTCGATTAAGCAACGATCTTGGGGGCGAGAGATGCCCAGTAAGCTGGCAATTCGTTTGTTGAGCAGTTCAGGATGAAGGGGTTTCGGTAAATAATCATCAGCTCCGAGATCCAAAATTTCGCTAATAAAATTGGGTTGGTGGCACTCACTGATGGCTAAAATCGCTGGAGGGTAAGTTTGGCACTTCTGTTGATAAGTAAGCGCCTCCGTGAGAGGTTTCAAGTTGCTGCTGTTAACATCAACAACGATCAAATCGGGCTGTTCCGTGGTCAGTTCTGCGATCTCACGGACGGTTTGCGTGACATACTGATGTGGAGAGATCACCTCGGCTAAAGGCGGATAGGTCGATAAACTCAATTCTTTTGCGAAGGGAGGATCTTCTTCAATAATAAGAATCAACGAAGACATCAGAGATTGGATATAGTGCTTAGAGGTAACATCTGTCATCATCTCAGATTTTGCATCTTAAGATTTAGGGTTAGAGAGCGAGTATAGCCATGCAGCAATCATAGAGTCTTATGACTATTGCGATTTGTGCTTATTGCCTTTTGCCTGACTTCTGGAAGAAGTTTATGGTCTAGATGCACCTTCAAGAGAATCATACCTGAATTGATGAAAATTGATGAAAGTCTACACTAATCTTGAGTGATTATCCAAGCTTAATCCATGGGTCTGAATGGTATTGCGCCCCTGAGCTTTAGATTGATAGAGAGCTTCATCGGCATTGATCAGTAGCTGATAGGGTTCCATGTCTAATCGAGGAGTTTGGCACGCGACTCCTAGAGATAACGTTAAGTTCGATCGAATTGGGGAAGCGAGATGCTCAATTTCTCGATCCTGAATCTCTTCCTGAATTTTGTCAGCGACTTCTAGAGCGCCATCTAAGGGAGTGTTGGGGAGAAGCACCACAAATTCTTCCCCACCATAGCGAGCGACTAAATCGGCTGGACGTTGGGCTGATGAGGCGATCGCCTGGGCAACTTTCCGTAAGCAATCATCTCCAGCTTGATGGCCATAGGTATCATTATAGAGTTTGAAATAATCGACATCGCATAAGATAACGGAGAGGGGAGTGCCTTCACGGGCAAGTCTGCGCCATTCCACCGCTAAGTATTGATCGAAGCATCGCCGATTGGCAATACCTGTTAAGCCGTCTAGGGTAGCCATTTGTTGAAGGACCCGATTGGTTTGAGCTAATTGTTGATACAGTTGTCCTTGACGGATAGCGATCGCCACCTGATGGGTAATTTTTCTTAGCAGTTCTAGTTGATCTTCTGGCCACGTACGCGGCGATCGACAATCCTGTAAGGCCAAAAGCCCCCACAGCGATTCGGGTGTTTTTTGCCGTAATTCTTCTGGTAATTTTATCCCCACATCTTGATCGGGTGTGAGTAACTCAAAGCACTTAATTTGAATCACCAATTGGGATTTAACCTGCCATTGATGTAACTTTTCTTGAAATGCAGAACGAGCTGGGGGTAAAATTTCTTCAATTACCCCCAGTTTTAACTCCGATTCTGACCCCCAATCGAGAATTTCTTCGAGGTTCACTTCCTCAATGATTTCTCCTAAAACTGAAGTACAATCAGGAGCGACTGACTCCATCAAAACACTTAACTGCGGTTCCGGGTGTAAACCATAGATTAACACTCGATCTACTTGCAGCAGTTGCTGGACTTCCTGAACCGTAGTTTTTAAGATCTCCTCTAAATTAAGGGATTGGCGAATTTTTTGGGTGATAATACTAAAAATTTTTTCCTGTTGGGCTTGTTTTCTTAAAATCAATTCTGCTTTTTTGGTGTGGGTAATATCTCGACCTACTGCCTGATATTCCGCTAAAGTGTTCTGGGACGTAAAAATTCCTCGAATCGTCCAAGATTGCCAAATCAGATGGGGGGCATGGCCAAGGAGGGGGAATTCTAGGGTAATGGTGGGACTTTTGGAGGTAATTTGGCTCAGTTGTATCTGAAGTTGATGCCAGTCTTGGGCAAACAGTTCATAGGAAGCACACTGGCCAATTAAGGAGTCTGGGGATTGATGGCAAAATAAACTAAAGGATCGGTTAATAAATGTAATGGTTCCATCGGCCAAGAATCGACAAATAAATTCTGTTTGATCTTCAATAATGCCTCGGTAGCGAGCTTCACTTTGCCGTAATTTTTCTAGGGTTTCTTTTCGCTTGATTGCATAATGAATGGCACGGGCCAGCATATTGGGACGTAACTCATTCTTAAAAATATAATCCTGTGCCCCTACTTTGAGTGCAGATATTGCTGTTATTTCATCTTCCAAGCCGGTCAGCACAATGATGGGAACATGAGGTACTTTTTGATACATTACTTGACAGGTTTCTAAGCCTCTGATGTCTGGCAACGACAAATCTAATAAAATTACTGCATAAGAATTTTTTAAGACCCATTCTATAGCTTCGGCCATAGTTTCCACACGATCAATGTTGTAATCGCATCCTTGTGTCCTTCTGAGTAAAGTTTCAATCAGACGAACATCCGTAGGATTATCTTCAATCAATAGTATATTTAGGATAACTTGATTCACCAGGCTTAATCCTTGACTATCTTCAGGACAAAAGGCTAATTGAGAAACAATTATACATGAGATTCCTTTTGATCTGCCTTGATGTTGCAATTACCGTAGCTTCAATGTGATTATTTGCATGATTGAGATTTTCTTCTCAGGGATTATTCGCATGATTGGGATTTTCTTCTCAGGTTAGAATATTGTACCGGGTATGGGTGGAAGCTTAACAGAAGTTAACCAAAACTCTTCTACTCGGCGAATCAAGTCTTGGAACTGATAAAAAGAGGAGGGTTTATTCAGATAACAATTGGCATAATTTTCGTAACTCGACAGAATATCGGCTTCATTCTCTGAGTTGCTTAACACGATCACAGGAATTACCCTCAGAGAGAGATCGGCTTTAATCTCCGCTAAGACTTCTAAACCCGTTTTAGTCGGTAACATAAAGTCTAACAGTATGATCTGGGGGCGCGGACTTTGCTGATAGGGTTTCTGCTGATATAAAAAGGCGATCGCCTGTTCCCCAGTTTCTACCACATGGATCTGATACGTCATCGAGCCTTCCCGAAATGCCCGCACTGTTAAGGCGGCTTGACTCGGAGAGTCTTCGACCAACAAAATATGGACGGGTTCAGAACTGTAATTCAAAGTACAAAATTGTCATCAGGTGCGATCGCCAATTGTAAAATAAAATGTCGCTCCCTGGTTCAGGTGGGACTCAACCCAAATCGTTCCCCCATGGCGTTGAATAATCTTATCGCAGATTGCTAACCCAATGCCTGTGCCTGGAAAAGCGTTTTGGGAATGGAGCCTTTGGAAAAGGACAAAGATGCGCTCGGCATAATAAGGATCAATACCAATACCGTTATCTTGTACCCAAAATAACCACTGGTAATCTTGACGTTGAGCGCCAAGATGAATCTTCAGGGGGCGATCGCTGCGAAACTTAATGGCGTTACTGCATAAATTTTGCCACAGTTGCACCATCTGGGAGCGATCGGCATGGACTGTGGGTAAGGGATCATGGGTGATCGTAGCACCACTTTCCTCGATCGCCACTTTTAAGTTAATCCATACCTGTTCTAAGACCTTGTCAAGATCGGTGGGAAGCCTCTCTTGAGCGCGAGTTCCCACCCGTGAAAAGGCTAATAAATCTCGGATTAAGCTTTGCATTCGTTGTCCTTCACTGAGGATACAGTGAAGATAGCTTTGCCCTTCATCATCGAGAAGATTGCCATAATCTTCCTGCAACAGTTGACTAAAGCTCACGACTCCTCGCAGGGGTTCCTGTAAATCATGGGAAGCAACATAAGCAAATTGCTGTAATTCGGCGTTAGAGCGAGCTAACTCTTGTTGTTGGCGGATTTGTTGAGAAATTGACTCTTGTTGCTCGAGTTGGGCTTGCTGACGGGCGGTATGGGTATAGAGCATTTCCCCTACCACCTGTAAAATCCGACTATCTTTGACAGACCATTGTTTCGGGTTCTGACAATGAGACTCACATGTAATCTGTCCCCAGAGTTTTCCGGATGCTGTCCAAATGGGAACAGCTAAGAGGGAACCAATCTGCAACGATTCCAAATAGGCTTTCTCTAACTTCGCGATCGCCGGCAGATCATCAAAGGAATTAAATATCAACATATCCTGTTGGCGCAGAGTCTCAAACCACCAGACAAAAGGAGCCACATCCAGATCTTGAAGCAGATCGCGAAATGATATACTTTGAGCATCACACCATTCATCGGTTAAACTCAACTGAGTTTCTTCTGAATTCAAGCGAATTAAATAGACACGGTTGGCTCCCATGGCTTGGGCTAAAATTCCCAAGAGATCGTCAAAACCGAGGGTCTCATGGCGAGTGAGCCATTTCGACACTTCAGATAAGGCAGTTTCCAATTTGAGGCGATATTTTAATTCTTCTTCCGCTTGTTTGCGATCGGTAATATCTTCGGCAATTCCGGCAACGCGCTCAATATTCCCCCATTGATCTTCGATGGGAAAGGCTCGATCCCAAATCCATCGAGTTTCCCCATTGGGGCAAAGAATTCGATATTCGCAAAAGGTATGTTCGCCCTGAATTTGCCGATCCCAGGTTTCTTGGACGCGATCGCGATCTTGGGGATCAATGCTCTCTAACCAAGAAAAATTAGGCTCATAGGCTTTTGAGAGCGATCTGTCCCAAACCTGTTCATACGCAGGACTCATATATTCGATCTGATAGGGATGGGTGGAAGCGAGCCAAAATACATCCTGAATATTGCCGGCTAATTGACGAAACCGTTCTTCACTTTCTCTGAGTGCCTCTTCTGCCTGTCTGCGCTCTGTAATATCGCGAATACTGATCACATAAACGGGTTCGCCCAACCAATAGGTTTGAGAAACACTCATTTCTCCAACACCCATCACTTGTTTCCCTTGAATTAAATCAATTTCTGTTACACTCCCCACGGTTAGGGGTTGACCAAAATCGTGATCGACTAAACTAGATAGGGGACGATTAAACAATTTTTCTGCTGCGGGATTAACAAACTGAATCACACCCTGAAGATCCACAATCAGCAAGCCATCAGAAGCGCTATTAATAATCGTATGTAGTCGTGCCTCACTCTCCCAGAGTTGTAATTCAATCAATTTGTGGGTGGTAATATCAATCGCTGTGCCTAAAATTTCAATCGGAACTCCTTGTGCATTGCGCTTAAAGATCATATTACGCGATCGCAACCACACCCAAGACCCATTCCGATGGCGCATCCGATACTCAACCTCCTGTACTTCCCCATCGGATAAATGTAACCACTCCTGTTGTATCGTTTCAATATGTTCCAATTCATCTGGATGATAATGTTGCTCAAAAAACATCGATCCTTGGGATTGAACTTCTTCGGGAGAATAACCCAGCACACTTTCTAGAGAGCGATTAACATAAATATTTTTCTCCGTTGGCAAATCATACAAGTAGAGGACTTCAGGAGAAGCATCTGTCAGTTGTTCAATAAAGCGTTTATTGTGGCGTAATTCTTCTTCTGTGTGCTTGCGATCGGTAATATCTCGATAAACACTCAAATACCAATATCGTTCTTCTTCCCAAATCATAGAGGTAGAAACCAACAATGTTTTCTGTTCTCCATTTTTCGTGCAAATCACCGTTTCCACATCCTCTATTTTTCCGCGATCGCGCACCTGATTTATCTGAGCGGTCACTTGCTTTAAATCTGCTGGGTTCGGATATAACAAGTTTAAAAAGTTATCCGCTTTATTCGCCTCTTCTTGAGAATATCCGGTCAGAGTTTCCATTTTAGGATTAAAAATCATAAAATGTCCCTTTTCATCACTCAGAGTAATGCCTTCTCCCACCGTCTTAATCACCATTAATAGGCGATCTAGCAATCTGTTGATTAAATTAGAACTCTGTTTTTGAGACGTGATATCCGTATCTGTACCTGCCATGCGATAAGGCTTGCCTTCACCATCTCGAAACGCAATTCCTCGGGTCAACAACCAGCGAATGCTTCCATCTTTATGCACGATCCGATGTTCAACTTCATAAAGAGGGGTTGAGCCATCTAAGTGTTCTTGAGCTGACTTCTTTGTCATCTCTCGATCGTCAGGATGAATCAAATCCATCCAAGACTCGATATAGTTGGCAATTTCTTCATCTTGATATCCCAAAACTCCTTTCAAGTTGGGCGAAATATACAGTTCATTCGTCTGTAAATTCCAATCCCATACTCCGACTTGACTACTGGAAATTGCTAGGGTGTAGCGTTCTTCTGTTTGATTGAGTAAATACTTTAGTCTCTGATTTTCTTGAAGGACTTCTTGTAGTTTAGTTTCCACACACTTCAAATCACTCCAGACATGAGAGGAACAGAAATCGTTAAACCGATTACAGAGTGCCAAACTCGAGGATCTGGGAAGAGGATGGTTTAAGTTTCCTGAACTATTCATCACTAATTTCTCCTATTTTGAGTAACAAGTCTCTCGTTTTCTTGATCTATCGTATGAATCAAAAATCAGGCTTAACTCTAACGGACTGTAGTTGGCAACTTGTACATCAATCCATAGGAATAAAGAAGTGTATTAAAATAGCTCAATCGTTCTATCAAGAAACAAGGCTTAAACTGATGTTAAGACTGGATAGGTGGCTGAAGTTTGCGATAACTCAGCAACCAATTTGCCATCGTTGCTCGTCGAGTTTGTCGTGGGCCAAATTCACCAATTTTATATCCTTTAAATCCTAATTCCTGTTTCAGCAGTTGTTTATTTTCTGGAGGGATAGAGCGAGTTAGCTTTAGGGTTGCTGGACGAGAATCTATAAAATCAGGAGGTTCCGGATAAACTTCACCCCAATCATCGCTCGCTTGGCTGATATCCCAAGTTTGGTTATCTGAATTATAACGATAGCCCAAATGATACCAGACTAATTCATTAACCCTTTGATCTTCTAGGCTATTTTCTAGGGTTTCATCCACAATTGCCCAAATGGTTTCATCGGTAAGTGGGGGTAAATTGGACATACTTTAACTTTTGAGCTAATCAAAATTTAGGTTAAAAATTGGTTATGGCGATCGCAGGGAAGCCATCGCCAGCATTTCAGTTATTACCGACCTCAATAGAGGATGACTCTATTTTAGATCAGATGGATTAATGGATCAATTCTGCTGTATATCCCCCAGTATTCTATATCTGGGGAATTACTACAATGGATTGATTTTTTTAAAAAGAGTGGACATCCAAGCATTACCCTCCAATCTGTAGCGCCATTAACACAAACCGTAGAGTAAAGATAGCTGCGATCGCCCATACCGCAGGAGCAACTTCGTGCATTTTACCTTGAAAGGATTTGAGCAACGGATAGGTGATAAATCCGATCGCCAAACCTTCGGCGATCGAGAAACTAAGAGGTATAAAAACTAATGTCAAGAATGAAGGGATAGATTCGGCTGGATCATCCCAATGGATAGAGCGTACACTGCCCATCATCAACACGCCAATAATGACCAACGCGGGTGCAGTGGCAAAGGGAGGAATGCCGGAAATCAGGGGAATAAAGAAGATGGAGAGTGCAAACAATAGGGCACAAACCACGGAGGTAAATCCCGATCTCCCTCCCTCGGAAATTCCCGAAGCTGACTCGATGTAAGTGGTTACAGTTGATGTCCCTAAAATTGCGCCCATGGTCGTGCCAACGGCATCAGCCATAAATGCTTGACTGGCTCGGGGAAGTTCTCCTCGGTCATTAATTAAACCCGCTTTCATGCCAATGCCGGCCAGGGTTCCTACAGTATCAAATAAATCAACAAATAGGAGAACAAATAGAATGGCTAACAGTTCCCAAAAGGGGATTTGATTCAGGTTTGCCAATCCAACAAAGGCTTGACCGAATAAATCACTCGGCCATTGGGGAAAGGCGAGAATACCGCTTGGTAAGGGGGCAACACCCAAAATCCAGGCTAAAATGGCGGTAGCTAAGATTCCTAATAGCAACGCTCCCCGAATTCGTCGTACCATAAATGCGGAGGTAATCAGGATTCCGAAAATAGCCATTAAGGTGACGGGACTATTTAATTCTCCTAAAGTGGTTATGGTGATTTGATCGCCGACGATTAATCCACCATTTTTGAGTCCAATATAAGTAATAAATAAGCCAATTCCAGCAGCGGTAGATTGCTTAATACAAGCGGGAATGGCCGTTACCATCTGAGCGCGAATATTGGAGAGCGTTAAACCGATAAAAATCAGCCCTTCGAGAAAAACTGCGGTTAAGGCAACTCGCCAATCAATGCCAAGTCTGAGGACAATAGAGAAGGTAAAATAGGCGTTCAATCCCATGCCTGGAGCGAGGGCAAAGGGGTATTTTGCATAGCATCCCATGATTAAAGAGGCGATCGCTGCTGAGAAGGCCGTAGCAATGACCAATTCGCCAAATAAATCGCGACTCTCTTGTAAAAAAATGGCGTTCGACAGAATATCAGGATTGACGACCAAAATATAGGCCATGGTAATAAATGTCGTCGCTCCGGCTAAAACTTCCGTCTGCCAACTTGTATTCAAACTCTCCCATTGGAAGAATGCACCCATCCTTTCTAATAAAGATGAGGAATTAGACTGAGATTGTTCTTGGTCTGCACTCATAACTGTTAAAATTAAGCCGTGTCACCACACAATACCACTGTCTGCTGCTCTAAGGGAGCAACCGTGAATACAAAAACGCGTTGATGGACAGTTGAAGGAAAGAGTAAAGCTCTGTTTCCCCTTTTGCCTATTACTAGAGTGCCTTTTGAGCGTTTAATTGGACAGTTGGAGGATGGAAACGGCACACTGGAGGTAATGGGCTTCAGAGGATAAGCTTAAGATGCGTCTTAATGCTAATTTAAGGTTTTTGGTCACGACGATCGTCTTGTGGTTGATGATTCAAGGGGTTCCGATTTCGGTATCTGCATCATTGCTGAATACGGAGTTTGAGATCGGTACGGAAGCAGTGGCGAAAAGGAGTGGGGGGCGATCGCGAGGCGGATCGTTTGGTTCTAGCTCTGGGGGGCGATCGCGATCGGGTGGTAATCGCTCTCGTTCTAGCGGTTCTAGCGCTAGTGGGGGTTCTTCACGCCCTCGGTCTTCAGGTAGTTCGAGCAGTTCTACTAACCGCTCTGGCAGTTCATCAAGTTCTACACCGTCTCTACAGAAATCTCCAACCTCAACGCCTCGTTCTCAGCCTAGACCTTCAGTTACCCCAAATTCTTCCAATAGCAATAGTACAGGGGGACGGATACGGGGGGGATCGTTTGCCCCCCCGCCCCCTCCACTGCATTCTGCTCCACCACCACCTCCTCCTCCAGGTCATGCTGCACCACCTCCCCCAAGACCGGTTATTCCCGTTCCTGTTCCTGTGCCCATATCGGGCGATCGTCGCCCTGCTGAGGATGTTGTTCCCAGAACCGATCCCCCCCCTCATCCTCCTGAACCACCACCTCCTGGTAGC
Source organism: Roseofilum sp. Guam (assembly GCF_017746735.1). NCBI lineage: Bacteria > Bacillati > Cyanobacteriota > Cyanophyceae > Desertifilales > Desertifilaceae > Roseofilum > Roseofilum sp. Guam. Next base: position 74,062 of record NZ_JAGHZN010000016.1, read on the forward strand.
CATCTAGAACCACATCAGCCCTTAAATCATGCCCCTCCTCCTCCTCATCGGCATCGCAGGCCCGACCCGGGCAGGAGTGGCGCTTATGCCAGTCATCATCATTCGCGAGCCAACTGGATGGGCTTTGTGCTGTGGTTGCTCATTATTGGGGGCGTTGTATTTATTGCTTATTTAATTTTCACTCGTCGTTCTCCTAGTAATGAGTTGGACAATGATATTGTGACGGTGAGTAAGTTACAAGTGGCTCTGTTGGCTCCAGAAGGCGATCTTCAACAGCAGTTAACTCAGTTAACGTTGAATGGGGATACCGAAACGCCAGAGGGATTGATAGATATGTTGCAAGAGGGAGCATTGGCTCTCATGCGAAGGAGCGATCGCTGGTGTTATGTTTCTTCCCGTTCTCAAACCGTTAACTCTCGCGAAGAAGCACAACAGTTATTTGAACAACTCTCTCTAGAGGAAAGGAGTAAATTCACCTCCGAAACCTTAGTGAATGTTAACGGTGCAGTCCAAGAAAAACTCGCCGCTTTAAGTCAGGAATTCTCTACTCCCGGTTCTTATGTCGTTGTCACCTTCCTAGTGGGAACCGCCGACGATCAACCTCTATTTAAGGATATCCAAACTCCAGAATCTTTAAGAGAAGCATTAGGACGTTTAGGTGCTATTTCTCCTGACTATCTCCTCGTGTTTGAATTCCTGTGGAGTCCCCAAGAAGAAAGTGCTAACTTATCGAGTGATGAACTCCTAGCTTCCTACAGTGATATGATCCCATTATAGTGATAAATACCAGGAAATAGATAAATTCTGTATTACTGTTACCTGTCTAAAATGCTGAATTAGATTTCCTTCGTTGTTGCACTTTAGTACTATGGCAGCTCAGAGTACTAAAGTGCAACAACGAAGGAAAGTGTATGGCACATTTCTCTCCCTATCCCCATTTTTATCTAATTTATAGCAGTGAATAAGTTGGTTAGGACAGTGAGGTTATGGTTTGAGGTAATAGGCAACAGGCAATAGAAAATGTCCTAACTATCCTTTCCACTGCTATACCAAATTAGATAAAACGGTCGACTACTTAATTTGAAAGGAAGAAAACTTAGCTCTAATCCAGTTGTTAAGGACAGTGTGGGTTCGGTTGTTAATTAGAATTTTGATAGCTATAACTGGAAACCTCATTTCCTTGAGCGTCAAAGAGTTTTCCCGTACCCCCTTGATCGTTCCAGAGGGCACTTTTGTATTCAAAACTAAATCCCCCGGACTCTTGATTGATTTGATCCGTATAGACTCGTATGGTTTGGCCAGAGGCTAAAGAGGTGCTTTCAGGAAAGATAAATTCTTTATTTCTGCCGGAGGAAAGAACCTTCCAGCCTGATAAATCAACACTCTTATCGCTATGATTGGCGATCGCAATATATTCATCAGATTGAGACCCTTTGATCTGGCCTTTATAGCCAATTTCGGCGATCGCCACTTTACCATTGGATGAATAAGAAATGCTAGAGACTTCATTGCCTTGGGCATCAAAGAGTTTTCCTGTACTTCCTAGATCGTTCCAGAGGGCAGTTTTATGTTCAAAACTAAATCCACCGGACTCTTGATTAATTTGATTGGTATATACCCGGCATTTTTTACCAGAGGCTAAAGCTGTCCCTTCGGGAAAGGTAAATTCTTGGTTGGTTCCTGATGAAGCAACTTTCCAACCCGATAAATCTGCACTTCCACCTCCATAATTGGCGATCTCAATATATTCATCGGATTGAGACCCTTTGATTTCACCCTTGTAAAGAATCTTGCTTAATACGACTTCCATTTATTTCATTCCTAATTGTCCTATCTTTGACCACGGCTCATACTGGGAAAAACCCAATCGAGAGCCAATTTTAAGGTTCAGAATCCGTATTTTACCACACCGGTTAACGACCGATCGCCTTCACTAACCCAACGCCTCCAAAATACAGCCCTAAAACGGCTCCCGCGAGTAAACTTTGCGTCACCGGATCGGTAGAGGGAGTCAGGATAGCGCCAAGGAGTACGCCTCCCATCACCACATAGCGCCATCCGGCAAGCATTTGTTGTGATGAAACCAATCCTAAGACACTCAACAGTACTTGAATGACGGGGACTTGAAAGGCTAACCCGGTACTAAACATCAGCAGCAGTACAAACTCAAAATAGCGATCGATTGACCATGCTTGCTCAACGACTTCCGCGCCATAGGTGATAAAAAAGTTCAGCGCTGCGGGAATTAACACCATTTGGGCAAACAGCAGCCCAGTGAGAAATAAGACACTCGATCCCACTACCACTGGCAGCACTAAGCGCCGCTCTCTGCGCGTCAGTCCAGGGAGAACAAATTGGATAATTTGATAGAGAATCGCCGGAGTGGCCAGAATGATACCGCTATAGCCTGCCACTTTCAGGGAAACAAAGAAGTATTCTCCCGGAGCTAATTGTAAAAACTTAACATTTCCTGCGGGAACTTCCAGGAATTGTACAATCGGCTTGACTAATACAAAACAGCCTACCACGGCGATCGCCACCGCAATCAAGGCATAGAAAAACCGTTGCCGTAGTTCTTCCAAATGGTCAAACAACGACATTTCCACATCATCGGGCAATTCATCCAGAGGGTCTACAGTAGGCAATGGGGTTGGTGTTTCGGTCTCTACAGTCATGTTCAGTTATCAGTCACCAGGTCTATGAAAATTGTATCGAGGATTGACAGAATTAGGGTAGGCATCTCCCACATCAGAGGCTATATTACAAACCAAACGGCTCTAATTATTCATTCTTCAAAGGATTCATACTATGCCTCTCAGAATTGTTCCTGATGAGATTCTACAATCGATTGAATTTTCCTTAACTGTTTAGCACTAAAGCCAATATTTTTTGCCAATGATACACTAGATAACCAGAATTTAGTTGTGCTTTAGTACTCTGAAGGGTTTAGCGCTAAAGCGCAGCAACTCGTGAGGCTTAATCTATTACAATAGAGGAAATTTGAGAAAAACACAACCATGAGTTACGATTTCGATTTATTTGTCATTGGTGCCGGTTCAGGGGGAATTGCCAGTGCTAGACGTGCCGCCGAATATGGCGCTAAGGTTGGTATTGCCGAATTCGATCGCCTGGGGGGAACCTGCGTTAACCGAGGCTGTATTCCCAAAAAACTAATGGTGTATGCTTCCCATTTTCCCAGTTGGTTTGAAGAGAGCCAAGGCTACGGCTGGAGTCCGGTGGAAAGTCAGCTAGATTGGACGAAAATGATTACGGCTGTGAATGGGGAAGTCGATCGCCTGAATGGGGTGTATCAGAGAATGTTAGATAAATCTGAGGTCAAGTTATATCAAGGATATGCTGAGTTTGTCGATCCTCATACCCTCAAAATTGGTGAAGATACGGTAACGGCGGATAAAATCCTGATTGCTGTGGGAGGCAAACCGGTTAAACCCGATATTCCTGGGATTGAACATACCTTAATTTCCGATCAAATTTTCCAGCTCACAAAGCAACCCAAACGGGTGGTCATTTTAGGCGGTGGATATATTGGCGTAGAATTTGCCTGTATCCTCCATGGACTGGGAACCGAAGTGACGGAAGTGATCCGTCGGGAGCATATTCTCCATGGCTTTGATGGGGATATTCGCACCCATATTCAATCGGAAATGGAGCGCCATGGTGTCCGGATTTTAAACAAGAGCGTGATTAAGCTGGTGGAAAAAACGGATGAAGGTCTAGCGGTGACGATTGCGCGAGAAAATGAGGAGGAGATTATCATTGCTGATGCAGTGGGAATCTCGGCAACGGGACGTAGACCCAATTTAGAGAAATTAGGGTTAGATAAAGTAGGGATAACCGTGGAAAAAGGGGCAATCGTCGTTGATGCTAATAGTCGCACCAACATCGAACATATCTACGCTGTTGGAGACTGTACGGATCGGGTGAATTTAACTCCCGTTGCCATTGGAGAAGGTCGCGCTTTTTCTGATACCCATTTTGGGGGGAAATCTCGGCAAATGAGTTATGATAATATACCGACTGCTGTCTTTTCCAATCCTGAAGCGGGAACCGTGGGCTTGACAGAAGAAGAAGCTCGCGCTCAGTATGGTGATAAAGTTAAAATTTACCGTGCCAAATTTAGACCCCTTTATCATACTGTGAGCGGCCAAGAAGACCGTACATTAATGAAATTGGTAGTTAATGAGGAAACGGATAAAGTATTAGGAGCGCATATGGTAGGAGAACATGCGGGAGAAATTATCCAAGGCGTGGCGATCGCTCTGAAAATGGGAGCCACCAAAGCCAACTTTGATGCCACAGTTGGCATCCACCCCAGTTCAGCGGAAGAATTTGTCACCATGCGTTAGTTCTTATTCCTTAAAGATTGACGGATTGAAGAATTATCTTGAAGCATTACTTAGGATCTCAGGCTTCAAGCTGTACTCCATAGAAAAGAGAATAGCTATAGAATGGGGGGTATCACCCCCTTTTTTTCTCACCAATATGCGATCGCAAGATTGTCGTTGACATTTTCAGCAAATTATCGCCGACAAAGGTCGCTATAGCAACCTTTCAGCTACCTTCTCCCCCCTTGAGGTTTGAGCACCTTGATAATTTACGCAATCAACTCTCTCAAGTGCTATCAACATTGACAGAGTCAGTCATTGCCTCTCTAGCGGGATGGGATTTTATCCTGGAAGCTTTATCTGTAGCAAACATTTAGGAATTTAATATTACAATCTAGCTCAATCCTTTGGTCTCTTCCGGAAAATTTTTGAAACCTAAACCCAAAATATTTGATTTCAGTGCTCGATCCTCCTTGAAAACTCTTGGTGGATGTCTTAATGAAAACTTAAAAGAAAAATCCGTACTTGTTCGGTTAAAAAGAGAACGGGAAAAAACTAAACTGGTTATATGAGAACGTCTCTCCTTCCTTATCTTCCGAGCAGGTAGATGAAGACTATCATTAAGATTGCTGAGATCTCTAGATCGCCTTCCTTGTGTCCATCGTAATAATTGAGGTTATTTAAGGTGAAAAAAAATACTTTTTTGTCAGGAACAACCCGTAAACTAGCCACCTTAACTTTCTTGGCAATTCTGGGTTGGCACAGTGGATCTACTGCCCTCCCTAAACCCAGTTTTGAAATTGCCCAAGCCTTTAATCCTCCAAGAAGAGGAGCACCCCCCAGAACCTCAGATGCAGGAACTCGTGGCTGTAGTGTTTCTGAAGGGAATAACAAACCCTTAACCGCTTTAGTTCCTGTCAAAGATTTAGCCTTAACTTTAGAAAGCCATCCTACCCTCTTCTGGTATGTGCCTCATGCTGAAGGTAAAATGCTGAAATTCACCTTGATGGACAAAAACGACACAACAATTATCTACGAGAAAGCACTGCCTGCCCCTTCTGAATCGGGAATTGTCAGTATCCGCTTATCGAAAGAGGAAGCAGAAGGACTCAAAAACAATGAACTCTACCATTGGTATTTATCCTTGGTTTGCGATCCTCAAGACCGTACGGGTGATATAATTGTAGATGGTTGGATAGAACGTATTGAAGCAAGCGACCCTCTAAAAGCCCAAATTCAACAAGCTAGTCCAGAAGCTCTCCCCAAGATTTATGCTGAGTCAGGTATTTGGCATGACGCGCTATCAGCGATGGCTCAACTCTACGATCGCCATCCCCAAGATGGGGCGATCGCCAACCAATGGGAAACGTTGCTCCGCTCTGTCCAACTCGATGCATTTGCCCAAAGCCAACTCCTTTCATCGAGTGAATCCGAGTAATTACTTATGTCCCTGCGGATAAACAGCTTGAATCTCCTGCTCACCCTATCCCTGTGGTTGTGCGGAAGCTATGTCCAAATTACCCAAGCCCAAACGATTGTACCAGCGGCTGATGGTACTGGAACGACAGTGATTCCCCAGGGGAATCAATTCTATATCCAAGGGGGGAGTTCCTCTGCTGATGGTGCGAACCTCTTTCATAGTTTTATTCAATTTGGCCTGACTCCTCATCAGGTAGCCAATTTTCTGTCTACACCGGGAATTGAGAATATTTTCAGCCGCATTAATGGGGGAAATCCATCTACAATTAATGGGTTAATCCAAGTTTTAGGAGGTAATTCTAACCTCTATCTCATTAATCCTGCGGGGATTCTATTTGGCCCGAATGCCCAACTCAATGTTCCTGCTGCATTTCACGCTACAACTGCCACGGGTATTGGTTTTGGTCAAAATCAATGGTTGGATGCATTTGGGGACAATAACTGGCAAATTTTGACCGGTACACCTAATGAATTTAGGTTTGATGGAGCTAGTCCAGGCGTAATTTTGAATTGGGGGAACTTAACGGTTGATGACGGTGAAGCCTTGAGCTTAACCGGTGGCACAGTCATCAATTTAGGAACCCTCAATGCACCAGGGGGGACAATCACCTTGGGTGCAGTTCCAGGTCATCATACTCTACGCATTTCCCAAGAAGGACATTTACTCAGTTTAGAAATTCCAGTTGGCGATCGCCAGTCTATCCCCTTTAACCCCCTCTCGGTTCCTGAACTGCTCACGGGGGGAGAAATTCCCCATCATGTTTCCCAGATCGAGGTAAATGCTCAGGGACAACTGGTATTAACCCGTTCTGAGGTTACCATACCAGACAATCCAGGCGTGGCGATCGCCTCCAATACCCTAGATGTTTCCCATACCCAACCCCATCTTAATTCTGGAACCATAAACATCATTGGTACTCAAGTCGGCGTAATTGACGCAACTCTTGAGGCTTCTACTCCTGGAAATGGCGGTCAAATTTACATCGGCGGATCGTACCAACGAAAAGGCCCCCTACCCAACGCCCAACAAACCCTCATTAGTCCTGATTCCCACATCCGCTCTAATAGTTTGGATAACGGAAATGGAGGAGAAATTATCATTTGGTCAGATGGAAATACCCAATTTTACGGCACAGTAGAAGCGCAAGGAGGAGAAACTGGAGGAAATGGGGGATTAGTAGAAGTTTCCGGCAAAGACACCCTTACTTTTTCCGGCAAAGTTAATGTCAGCGCTCCAGCCGGAAATTGGGGAACCCTCTTACTCGATCCGGAAAATATTCTAATTGCCAATACCTTTGACCCTCCAGAAGCCGAGAATAACCTGCCCAGCATTGACTTTAACCAATTTCCAGGAACTGATATTACCCTTAATGCTACTACTTTAGAACAGGTGGCAGGCAATATTGTTTTAGAAGCGACCAAGAACATTACCATTGCCAATGGAGTCTCCTTAAATTTCTTACCGGGTACGGGTTCTATCATCTTTAGGGCTGATGCGGATAGGAATAACAACGGTTCATTTATGATGGACTCATCCGCCACCTTTACCGCTCCGGGTAGAGAGATTAATATTTCAGGAGCCAGTATTACCCTTGGAAACTTAAATACCAGCGATAATTCACAAGGGGGAAATATTTCTTTAACGGCTTCTGCGGGCACTATTACCACCGCAAACCTCGATACTCATTCCGATGGACAAGGGGGGAATATATCCCTAACTACTTCTGGGGGAAGTATTAGTACGGGAAATCTGAATACATCCACCCAAGCCGGTAATGCTGGTACGATTCAATTGACGACGGAGATGGGTGATATAACCACAGGAGAATTGAACTCAAGCGCTACTCAGCTAGCTGGAAACGGTGGCAACATTAACCTATGGATTCAAACAATTGGGAACATTACAACATTGAGTTCTATCCGTTCGAGTGCCCAAAATGGGAATGCAGGACATGTTTTCTTTGAAACTCAACAAGGGAACATTGTTGTACAAGGTATTGACTCAACGACCAATGATAGTCAGGGGGGGGATATTACCCTCAAAATTACTTCCGGAAATGGGTCGATCTCCCATGGAATCTTAGATGCTAGTGCAAATAATGGCAGCAATGGCATAATTCTTGTTTCTCCAACCCCAACGCCGACTCCAACCCCAACCCCAACGCCGACTCCAACCCCAACACCGACTCCAACCCCAACACCGACTCCAACCCCAACGCCGACTCCA